>NZ_JBFTNO010000055.1:0-15958 GCF_056397525.1 Arthrobacter sp. 05L45_2
CTGCTGGCCCGATGCTCAGATACGTCGCGCCAGCACGGAACCGTCGAAGTGGCCGGGGCGGAGGCCGGCGAACGGGAGCGAGGGGTGGGCGCAAGGGCGGGGCACGTAGAATGGACCGGTGATGCAATCCCCCCTGCCCGTACGTGACGGCGTGAATGCGACCCGCCTTCGCCTGCCGGAGGAGGGGCCGTGGGACACCGCCATGGAGTACATGATGCACCGCTGGGGCCACATCGACCCGCAGGGCATCGAGGACCGCTTTGACGCCGGCGAGATCGTGGGCGAGGCCGGCGTCCCGCTGGACCGCACCACCCCCCTGCGCCGCCACACCTTCATCTGGTACTACCGCTCCCTGCCGCCGGAGACGCGTATGCCCGTGGAGCTGAACATCCTGCACCAGGATGAACACCTGCTGGTGGTGGACAAGCCGCACTTCCTCCCCACCACGCCGGGCGGCACCTACATCCAGGAATCGGCCCTGGTCCGGCTGCGCAACCAGCTGGAGCTGCCGGACCTGATCCCCATGCACCGCCTCGACCGCATGACCGCCGGGATCCTGCTGCTCTCCACCAACCCGGAGACCCGCGGGAAGTACCAGGTGCTCTTCGAAAAGCGCCAGGTCCAGAAGGAGTACGAGTGCGTGTCCGCCGCGGAGCCCGCCGCCGGGCACCCCGCCGTCGACTTCCCCGTGGTGGTCCGGAACCGGATGACCAAGTCCCGCAGTTACCTGCTCGCCGAGGTCATCCCCGGTGAGCCCAACGCCGAGACCCGGATCGAGCGGCTGCGCTGCTTTGACGGGCCCGCCCGGGCGGGAGCGGCCGACGACGGCGGCCCGCGCCGCGCGCTGTACCGGCTGGAGCCGCACTCGGGCAAGACGCACCAGCTGCGAGTGCATATGGCGTCGCTGGGACTCGGGATCGTGAACGACGCGTTCTACCCCGACCTGCTGGATAAGGCGCCGGACGACTACACCAGACCCCTGCAGCTGCTGGCGCGCGGCATCCGCTTCGTCGACCCCATCTCGGGCGCCGCGGTGGAGTACCGCAGCCGGCTTACCCTTTCCGAGTCCCGCTAGCCCGCTAGCCCGCTAGCCGCGGGCGCGCCGCGCGCCCACCCGCATCGAACCACACCGCGCCCACCCCGCCGGATATGCGATACCTTGTGCCCATGGACCTGGCCAACGCGGACACCTGGGGAGCCGCGATCTATTTCTGGATCATCCCCGTGGTCCTTGGCGACGCCATCTTCCCGCCGGTCCCCTCCGAAATGCTGGTCATCACCGGCGGCGCCCTGTCGGCCGACGGCCGCGCCAACGTTTTCCTCGTGGCGTTCCTCGCCGCGGTGGCGTCCTGGCTCGGCGACCTCCTGGTGTTCCAGCTGTTCAAACGGCGGCTCAGCCATGTGCTGGACCGGTGGAGCTGGGGCCGGAAATTCCACAGCGGGGTCCACCTCGCCATCGCCCGGGCCGGCCGCTCGTCAACTTACGGGGCGATCATCGGGATCCGGTTCATCCCCGGCGGCCGGCTCGCCACCACGGCAGCGGCCGGGATTGCCAACGTGTCCACCCGCGGCTTCAGTTTCTGCGCGGCCCTGGGCGGCACGCTGTGGGCGGTGTGGTCCGTGGCCCTCGGCTACGTCACGGGCTCGGCCACCAAGCTGCCCTTTTGGGCCAGTTCGCTGATCGGGGTGGGAGTGGGCCTGGTGATCGGCGCCGTCGTCGGAGTGATCGTCACGCGCCGCCGCGGCAGCCGCTCCCCTGTGGTGGAGCCCGGTTCCCCCGGCGCGGATCCCGACGCCGAACTCGACTTCTAGGCCGGCGCTGCCGCCGACGGGCCGCTAGACCGGGGCCCAGCGGCCGCGGTTGCGCCGAAGCACCGTAAGCGTCCCGGTGACTGCCACGCGCTCGACGGCGTCGCGCATCATGGCGGCCGACTCCAGCGCCTGGCTGTTCTCCGCGGCATAGGCCGTGGCGTCCACCAGGAAACGCAGGTTCAGCTGCGGGACGCCGCCGGCGAGTTCCAGCTGGTTCGACTCCATGTGGTGCCGCGTCCCGAGCACCTCCACGGCCGTTGCCATCACGGCCTCCGGCGGGTTGCCCGGCTTGAGCCCGGTGATTTTGAGTCTGGTCTGGAACGACGGCATAAAACCACCCTAGCCGGAGCCAGCAGGACGCAAGCCAGCGCGGACCGCCCCGGCCGAGAGCGCCCCGGCCGAAACCCCGGGCCCCTACCCCGTATTGCGCAGCCCGGCAGCCACACCGTTGACGGTGATCAGCATGGCGCGCTGGAGCCGCTCGTCGATCTCGGCATTGGACATGTCCGTCCCGGCAGCGGATTCGGCGCGGACACGGCGGAGCAGCTCCACCTGCAGGTAGCTGATCGGATCGAGGTACTGGTCCCGGATTTCGAGCGAGCGCTTGAGGGTGGGCTGGGCGTCCAGCAGCAGGTTCTCACCAGTCAGGTTCTGGATTTCGGCGACCGTGAGCTCGTACTCGGCCCGGATGGCGTGGAACAGGTGGTGCAGCTCCTCCGGGACCAGGGTAGAGACGTAGTAGCCGGCGATGTCCATGTCGGTCTTGGCCAGGGTCATTTCGACGTTGGAGAGCACCGAACGGAAGAAGTGCCACCCGTCCATCATCTCCACCAACTGGGCCGTGTGGCCGGCCTCGCGGGCCGCCTTGAGTCCCGAGCCGACGCCGAACCAGCCGGGAACGATCTGCCGCGACTGGGTCCAGCCGAACACCCACGGGATGGCCCGGAGCCCCTCCAGCCCGGCCCCGGAATCGGGGCGTTTGGACGGCCGGGACCCGATGTTCAGCGACCCCAGCTGCTCCACCGGGGTGGAGGCCATAAAGTAGGCCGGCAGGTCCGGGTCATCGATCAGTGTCCGGTACCGGGCGAACGCGGCGTCCGAGATGGTTTCCATCACGTGGCCGTACCGCTCCCGCTGGTCCTCGGAGGTGCGCGGGGTGCGGTGCAGCGCSGAWCCCTGSAGCACCGCGGCGAGGGAGAGTTCCAGGTTTTCGCGGGCGAGCTCCGGCAGCGAGTACTTGTCCGAGATCACCTCGCCCTGTTCGGTGAACTTGATCTCGCCCTCCAGGACGCCGTTGGGCTGGGCCATGATGGCGTCATAGGTGGGCCCGCCGCCGCGGCCCACCGACCCGCCGCGGCCGTGGAAGAGCCGCACCCGCACGCCGTGCTTCGCTGCGACGTCGCGCAGCTTCCGCTGGGTTTTGTAGATTTCCCACTGGCTGGTCATCACCCCGGATTCCTTATTGGAGTCCGAATAGCCAAGCATGATCTCCTGCACGTCGCCGCGCAGCCGGACCACCTCGCGGTAGGAAGCGTCGGAGAGCAGCGCATCGACGATCTCGGCCGAGGCCCGCAGCTCCTCCACGGTCTCCAGCAGCGGGGCGAACCCGATCTTCGCGTAGGGCGCCTCACCGAAGACGTTCACCAGCCCGGCCTCGCGGGCCAGCACGACGGCGGCCAGGACGTCGTCTGCGCCGCGGGTCATGGACACAATGTAGGTCTCGATGACGTCCGGGCCGTAGGTGCGCAGGGCGCGGCGGATCTCGCGGAAGACGTCGTAGGTGCCGTCCGCGACGCCGTCGAGCTTGATCGGGTGGCCGGAGAGCGGTCGCCGGGACGCGAGCTCGGAGCCGAGAACCTCCAGCCGCTCGGCCCGGCTCAGTTCGGCGTACCGCACGCCGGGGCCGCCGAGCCGGTCCATCAGCTGGCCGACGGCGTCGTGGTGGTGGTCGGCGTGTTCCCGGATGTCCAGGGTGGCCAGGTGCAGGCCGAAGGAGGAAATCGCGCGCCGGACGCGGGCCAGGGCACCGTCGGCGGCGAGGGCGGCGTGGTGGTTCCGGAGCGAGGTTTCCAGCAGTCCCAGCTCGGCCAGGAGTTCGGCGGTGGCGGCGTAGTCCCGGCCCGGCTCGTGGGCGGACCCGGCCGCAACCCGGCGCCCGGTGTTGAGCAGCTTCGCCTTGATGCAGGTGAGTTTGAGCCTGTACGGTTCCTGCGCGTTCAGTTCCAGGACGCGGCGGTCCAGGCCCGGCAGGTTCTTCAGGTCGACGTCGATCGAGTCCAGCAGTGCCTGGTCCGCCCCGGCGAGCGCCGTGGAGTTGGACAGGATGGAGATCAGCCCGTCGATCAGGCCGATGCTGATCCGGACGGCGTGCTGGTTCTGGATCTGCAGGATTTCGCGGGTGACGGCCGCGGTGACGTTGGGGTTGCCGTCCCGGTCCCCGCCGATCCAGGACCCGAAGCGGATCGGCGCCTTGGTGACCGGCAGGCTGACCCCGTGGTCGCCGAGGAGTTCGGAGAGGTCCGAGAGCATCTCCGGCATGGCGTCCCCGAGGATCCCGGTTAGGTAGTAGATGGCGTTCCGGGCCTCATCCACGGGGGTGGGCCGGACCTGCCGGAGCTCGTCGGTCTGCCACATCTGGTCGATTACCTCGGCCAGCTGGCGGTCCTGGCGGCGTCGGGCCGCGGTCCCGTCGAGGGTGGCCTCGGACAGCACGTCGGAGAGCCGGCGGATCTTGTCCAGCACGGAACGGCGCGAGGCCTCCGTGGGGTGCGCGGTGAAGATCGGCCGCACGTCGAGCTCATCCACCACGTCCTGCAGCACACCCGGGCCGGCCTGCTCCGCGATGTCCGCGACGGCCCTGGCCAGCCAGCCGTCCTTCTCCTGCCGGTTCCGCAGCCCGCGCACCCGGTGGACCTGCTCGGCGGCGTTGGCCAGGTGGAAGTAGAACGCGAAGGCCCGGACCAGGTCGGTGGCCTGCTCGAGCGGCAGGGAGCCGAGCAGTTCCCGGACCTGGGCGACGACGTCGTACGAGCTCCAGGGACCCGTGGCGTCGGCGCCGCCGCGGGCAGCCTCCTTGGATTCCTTGGTCAGCAGGCGCACCTGCTCCACGAGGTCCAGGAGTTCCGGGCCGTGCTGGCGGACCAGGGATTCGCCGAGCAGGGTGGACACCCGGCGGACGTCAGCGCGGAGTTCGGAGGCGAGGTCCGAGGCGGAAGTCATTGCAGTGTCAGCCATGGAAACAATCTTTCGAGGGTTCGACTTGGCTCGTACACTGCGCTGGATACTGTGAGCCGGGTTACTTATACCCATGGGATGTTACCCGGCTCACGGTGCGCCGTGGAATCCGTCTCAGATAGTGTCCGCCCCCTTGCCGTTCGAGGCCCGGGGCCTAGCGGGCGATCTTGAAGTTGAAGTCCGCGTTCCCGAGGGCACCCCAGAGCCGCAGCCAGACCGGCAGGAGCATCTCCGTGCCGCGGGCCGTGGTGATGTCGCCCAGGTCGATGATGTCGCGGTGCCCCAGGTCCGCCAGCAGGCCGGACACCGCGGCCTTGGCGCCGGCGTCGTTGCCGGAGACGAAGACCGAGTGGTCGCCGCCGGCCACACTTGCCGGGTCCACCATGATCGCGGCGTTCATCGTGTTGAGGGTCTTGACCACCCGGGCGTCGGGGAACGCCCGCTGGATCTGCTCGCCGAGGCTGTCCGTGTTCACCGGGTTCAACGACGGCGGGAAGCCCTGGGAGAAGTCGAGCGGGTTCGCGATGTCCACAATGACCTTGCCGGCCAGGTTGTCGGCGCCGGCGGCGTTCAGCGCCTCCAGGGATCCGGTCCCATTGGTGGCGTTGACAACAATGTCGCTGCCGGCCGCGGCCTCGGCGAAGGTGGCCAGCGCAATGTCGGAATGTTCCGTGTGCCACTGGGCGAAGGGGACGCCGCCCATCGGGCCGGCCTCGGTCCGGGCCAGGGTGGCCTGCGGGTCCCGGGTGCCGATAGCGACGTTGTGGCCGAGCTTTGCCAGGGCGCCTGCGACCGTGGGGCCAACGGTGCCGGTGCCGAAGACTGCGATTTTCATGGGGACCTCACGGGTTTCGGATTATGGGGTAGACAGAACCGTCTACCATCTGGCGAGACGTTATCAGACAGAACTGTCTACGGCAAGACCCGGCAAGCTGGATAGACAGACTGGTCTGTGTACCATGAAGCTATGACCGCGACAGCCCCAGCGCCCACTGCCGGGCCCCGGGCTGTCCGGACGCCGGCCGGCCAGGCGAAGGACAAGATCCTGGCAACGGCATTCCGGCTCTTTTATGCCCAGGGCCTCCGGGCGGCCGGGATCGATACGATCATTGCCGAGTCCGGCGTCGCCAAGGCCACCTTCTATAAGTACTTTCCGGCCAAGGACGACCTGATCCTGGCCTATCTCGAGCGGGTCGACGGGGTCTGGAGCGGGCAGCTGCACGCCGCCGCCGACGCCGCTGGGCCGGCACCCGCGGACCAGCTGGTGGGCCTCTTCGACGCCCTCTCCACCGCGTGCCGCCGGGACGGTTACCGCGGCTGCGCGTTCATCAATGCCGCCGCCGAATCCGCCGCCGGCACCCGGGTGCACGAACGGACTGTCGCCCATAAGCAACAGATCCTGGCGTGGATCAGGTCCCTGGCCGCGGAGGCCGGCGCCCCGGACCCGGACGGCCTGGCGCGGAGCCTGACCCTGGTCCTCGACGGCGGCCTGGCCAGCGGGGTCCTCGACGCCGACCCCGCCGCGCCCGCCGCAGCCCGCGCCACCGCCGCCGCGCTGGTCGCGGCCGCCCTCGCACCCCCGCCCGCTACCAGGAGTGACGCCCGTGACCACAGCTGAGACCCCCGCCGACCCGCAGCTTGCCCGCTGGCAGCGCTTCCGCACCAGCCGGAACACCGCCCTCGCGAGTGACTACGGCTGGCTGACCCTGACCTCGTTCCAATGGCTGGAGGACTCCCCCGCCGCCGTCGACCTCGCGCCGGGGCTGTGGTCAACGGACGGCACGGCAGCGTTCCTCACCGCCGCCGCGGCGGACGGGCTGACGCTGGTGGAGTCCGGCGACCCCGTGGACGGGACAGTCAGCGCGGAACTGGCCGACGAGGAATCCCTCCTGTGGGTCCAGTACGGCGGCACGGACGGCCGGCAGGTGGTGGTGGAACTCGCCATGCGCGCGGACAAATACGCGATCCGGACCCGCGATTCGGCGTCGCCGGTCTTCACCGGGTTCAGCGGCGTTCCCACCTTCGACTACCGGCCCGACCTCGTCATCGAGGCGCGSTAYACGCCCTACCCCGAGCCGGTGGACGTGCCCATCGGAACCGCCAACCCGCTGGTCGACGGTGTGCACCGCTCCGTCGGCGAGCTCGTCTTCCGGCTTCCCGGCCAGGAGCACGAAAGCCGCCTGCAGGCCGAAGAAGAGAAGCTCGGTGCCCTGACGGTCACGTTCCACGACGAGACCAACGGCGAGAGCACCGACGAGTGGCGCAAGGTCTCCACGGCCCGGCCGCGGCCGGACAACACCGTGATCCTGGACTTCAACCGGGCCATCAACTACCCCAGCGCGTTCACCCCGTACGGCACCTGCCCCATGCCGGTGAAGAACAACAGCCTGGACTACCGGATCGAGGCCGGCGAGAAGCAGCCCTTCGCCTAGCGGTACCCCGGACAGGCGGCCGGGGTCAGGCGATCGCGGAGACCCCGGTGACCGCGMGGCCCACGATCAGGGTGTTGATCTCGTAGGAACCCTCGTAGGTGTAGATCGCCTCGGCGTCGGCGAAAATCTTCGCCATCCGGTAATCGGTGACGATCCCGTTGCCGCCCAGCAGGGACCGGCCCATCGCCACGGTTTCCCGCATCCGGGCGCTCACGTAGGACTTCGCCAGCGCCACCTGGGGCATATCCGCCGCGCCCCGGTCCTGCAGCTGCGCGATCCGGACCATCATGCCCATACTCGCCACCGCGTTCCCCAGCATGGTCACCAGCTGCTGCTGGACCAGCTGGAACTTCGCCAGCGGCCGGCCGAACTGCTGGCGTTCGACGGCGTGCTGCCGGGCGACGTCGAACGCCGCCAGCTGCTGCCCCACACCCTGCCAGGCGACCATGATCCGCGACCCGCGCAGCAGCTCGTTGGTGTCATCGAAGCTGTTGATCCCGGCGAACCGGTCCGATTCGGCCACCCGGACGTCCTCGAAGACAATGTCGGCGTTCTGCACGGTCCGCAGCGCGATCTTGTTCTCGATCCGGCTCCGGCTCACACCCGGCAACGTGGCGTCGACGATGAACCCGCGGATGCCGCCGTCGGCCTCGTCGCGGGCCCAGACCAGCATGTAGTCGCAAAACGTCCCGTTCCCGATCCAGCGCTTGGCGCCGTTGAGCACCCAGTAATCGCCGTCCTCCCCGCCGGAGACCCGGCGGGCGGTGGTCTCCATGCCGCCGGCGACGTCGGATCCGTGGTCCGGTTCGGTCAGCGCGAAGGCCCCGGTGGTGCGCAGGTTGGCCGCGTCCGCGAGCAGCCGGGCCTTCTGGTCCGCCGAGCCGAACCCGTAGAGGGACTCCACGAAAAGGTCATGGTGGACCAGGAAGAAGGTGGCCAGCGAGGTGTCCACCCGGGTCATCTCGGCGATGACGAGGCCGGCGAAGAGGTTACTGTAGCCGCGCTGGGTGGGCGCGCTGAGTTCGAGCGCCGCGAGTTTGGGCAGGATGTGTGCCGGGAACTCGGCGTCGTTCCACCACCGGGTGGCGAACGGCGCCACCTCGCGGGCCAGGAACTCCCGCAGCTCGGCCACTTTCGCCTGCTCGGCGGCGCTGAGGAGCGACTCGAAATCGAAGAAGTCGGCGGTCGGCAGTCCGGAGAGGGCCGGGTCCACGGGGGCAGTGGCGTCCACGGCGAGGGTCACTTCGGTCCCATCCGGATGGCGCCGTCGAGCCGGATGGTCTCGCCGTTGAGCATGGCGTTCTCCACGATGTGCGCTGCCAGGTTGGCGTATTCGGCGGGGCGGCCCAGCCGGGACGGGTGCGGTACCTGGCTGCCCAGCGAGTCCTGGGCCTCCTGCGGGAGTCCGGCCATCATGGGGGTCTCGAAGATCCCGGGGGCGATGGTGACGACGCGGATCAGCGAGCGCGCCAGCTCGCGGGCGATCGGCAGGGTCATCGCCGCCACGGCCCCCTTGGAGGCCGCGTAGGCGGGCTGGCCGATCTGCCCGTCGAAGGCTGCGACGGAGGCCGTGTTGATGATGACGCCGCGTTCGGCCCCGCCCAGCTCCGTGTGCGCGGGCTCGGTGGCAGCCATTGCGGCCGCGGCCAGGCGGATGACGTTGAACGTGCCCACGAGGTTGATCTGGATGACGCGGCTGAAGGTCTCCAGCGGGAGCACTCCGTCGCGGCCCAGCACCTTGCCGGGGGTGGCAATGCCGGCGCAGTTGACCACGATCCGCAGCGGGCCGAGGGCGACAGCGGCGTCCACGGCGGCCTGCACCTGCTCTTCGCTGGTCACGTCCGCGGGGACGAAAACGGCGCGGTTTGCCGTGTCGGCCCGGCCRCCGGCCTGTGCGTTCAGTTCGGCCGCGAGGCCCTCCCCGGCGGAGGCGGGGAGATCAACCAGCACAACCGAGGCGCCGGCAGCGAACAGCCGCCGGGCCGTGGCGGCACCCAGCCCGGATGCACCGCCCGTGATCAGCGCGACAGTACCCAAGACGTCCATACATCCTCCTTGATGTGGAACCGCACCCCGGCCGTGGACTTCACGCAGCCCACCGGCGCCAGGGAACATTAGTTAGTACAGGTTAACTGGAATGCCAATATTGCGCACGTCGGACGCGGGAATCCGTGCCGGGGATACCGCCGCCACTAGGCTTGGTCCCATGACCGCAGCATCCGCCCATGCCCCCGCCACGAACTGGTCCTTCCGCGCCGACGAGGCCGCCCGTTCCGTGACCCGGCTGTTCGGGCAGCGCCTCTTCTTCCTGCCCGGCACGCACATCGCTGCGATCACCCGCCCGTCGGGCCGGCTGAAGAACCTCGCACGGCCGTGGCACTACTGGTGGCAGGCGCACTACGTTGACTGCCTCGTGGACGCCGGACRCCGCGAACTCGGCGGCGAGGGCCACACGCCGGCGAAGTTCGACGGCGACAACCTGCCCAGCGCCGGCAAGCTCGCGTCCCGCCTGGTCACCGGCATCCGGCTGCGCAACTTCCTGACCGTGGTCAACAGCTTTTACGACGACATGGCCTGGCTGGCCCTTGCCACCCTGCGGCTCGAGACGCTGGCCGAGGACACCCGCAAAAGCTCCGGGCGGCGGCGCAACGCCAAGGTCCTCAAGAGCCTGACCCTGCAGTTCGACTCGGCCTCGACCGACGACCTGGGCGGCGGCACGTTCTGGAGCAAGAAACGCGACTTCAAGAACACGCCGGCCACGGCCCCGATCGCCCTGTACTACGCCCGCACCGGACAGGCGGCCCGGGCGCAGGCCCTGCTGGACTGGCTGGACGCCAGGCTCTTCGACCCCGAGCAGGGGATGTACCAGGACGGCCTCCGGATTGCCCCCGGCGGCGACCTGGTGCTGGAGAGCGCCATCTATACCTACAACCAGGGCCCGGTACTTGGCGCCCTGCTGGAGCTGGGCGGGGAGGCGAACCTGCAGCGGGCGGCCGCACTGGTGGCGGCGGTGGGGCGCAGCCTCACGGTCGAGGCGCCGCTGATGGGCCGCAAGGCCACCGTCCTGCGCTCCGAGGGAACCGGCGACGGCGGCCTGTTCACCGGGATCCTGGTCCGCTACCTCGCCCTGGCCGCCGTCGACGAACGGCTGCCCGACGAGACCCGGACCGAGGCGGCCCGCCTCGTCACGGACACCGCGGAGGCCTTCTGGGAGGGCCGGCGCCTGGTGGCGGCGCAGGAGCCTCTGGCGCGCAACGGCGCACGGCTGGTCTTTGCGGCCCGGCCCGAGCTGCCGGCCCGGCGCAGCTACCCGGCGGGTTCCGCCGTTGAACTCTCCACCCAGCTGCAGGCCTGGATGGTGCTGGAGGCAGCGGCGTCCATCGCCGGGAAGCTGCCCGTCGTCGAACCTGCCAAGGTCGACGCCGAGCGCGGGGCAGCCAGCGCCCCGGACGTTTCGGACGCTTCGGAGGCCCTGGAGACGCCCGAGGCCAATTAGGTCACGCAATAGTTTCGTAATTCATGTGATCCTCCTCACTTAAGGCACTCTCGGCTTGGTTGCTTAGGTTTGGCTAACCTACAGTTTTTCGTAGTGAGCATCCCCTAACTTCCCCGCTCACGGAGGTTAGGCACCTACGACCTTTTCCTTGCAGAAAGTAGCCTCATGAAGATCCGCAACAACGCGCTGGCCGGCATTGCCCTCGCCGCCACCGCCGCGCTCAGCCTCGCAGCCTGTGGCACCGGCGCCTCCTCCGGCAGCACTACCGGAGCCGATGGCAAGCCTGCCCGTGAAATCACCGTCTACAACGCCCAGCACGAATCACTGACCAAGGAATGGGTGGACGCCTTCACGGCGGAGACCGGCATCAAGGTCACCGTCCGCCAGGGCGACGACACCGAGATGTCCAACCAGATCATCCAGGAAGGCGCGGCCTCGCGGGCCGACGTGTTCCTCACCGAAAACTCCCCCGCCATGGCCCAGGTGGAAAATGCCGGCCTCTTTGCGGACGTGGACAAGGCCACCGTCGACCAGGTCCCCGCAGGGTTCCGCCCGTCCACCAACAAGTGGACGGGCATCGCCGCCCGCTCCACCGTGCTGGTCTACGACAAGGCCAAGCTGAGCGCTGACAAGCTGCCCAAGTCCATGCTGGACCTGGCCAAGCCCGAGTGGAAGGGCAAGTGGGCGGCGTCGCCCTCCGGCGCCGACTTCCAGGCGATCGTCTCGGCCCTGCTGGAACTCAAGGGCGAGGCCGCCACCGAGGAATGGCTCAAGGGCATGAAGGAGAACTTCAAGGCCTACAAGGGAAATAGCACGGCCATGAAGGCCGTCAACGCCGGTGAAGTGGATGCCGCCCTGATCTACCACTACTACTACTACGGCGACCAGGCCAAGACCGGCGAGAACTCGAAGAACGTCACGCCGTACTACTTCAAGAACCAGGATCCCGGCGCGTTTGTCTCGGTCTCCGGCGGCGGTGTGCTCAAGTCCTCGAAGAACGCCGCAGCCGCCCAGGCGTTCCTGAAGTTCATCACCGGCAAGAAAGGCCAGGAAGTCCTGCAGAAGGGCACGTCCTTCGAGTACCCGGTGGGCTCCGAGGTCGCGGCCAACGGGAAGCTGGTACCGGTGAAGGAACTGCAGGCACCCACGGTCGATCCGGCCAAGCTGAATTCCGCCAAGGTCACCGACCTGATGACCAAGGCAGGCCTGCTCTAAGCGGTGACAAAAACGCTGGCTGCTCCCGGAACCACCGGCGGCACGACGACGGCGGGCAGGGCCACGCGGCCCCGCCCGCCTTTCGGCGTCTCGGTTGTGTCGATCCTGGCCGTCCTGATCGCCCTGTTCTCCCTGGTCCCGCTCGGCTACGTGGCGTTTATGACGGTCGCGACCGGCTGGGACACCGCCGTCGGCCTGATCTTCCGGGCCCGGGTGGGTGAACTGCTGCTCAACACCGTGCTGCTGATGGTGATCACCGTGCCGCTGTGCGTGGTCCTCGGCGTCGGCGGCGCCTGGCTGGTCGAACGCACCAACCTCAAGGGCCACAAGTGGTGGGCGGTGCTGCTGGCCGCGCCGCTCGCGGTGCCGGCGTTCGTCAACAGCTACGCGTGGGTCTCCGCCGTCCCCTCGATGGGCGGGCTGTGGTCCGGCGTGCTGATCGCCACCCTGTCCTACTTCCCCCTGGTCTACATCCCGGCCGCCGCGACGCTCAGCCGCCTCGACCCCGCCATCGAACAGTCCGCCGCGTCCCTGGGCCTTGGCGCGTGGCGCGCCTTCTTCCGCGTGGTGCTGCCCCAGCTCCGGATCGCGATGACCGGCGGCGCGCTGCTGGTCTCCCTGCACCTGCTGGCCGAGTACGGCGCGTTCGCGATGATCCGCTTTGACACCTTCACCACCGCGATCATGGTCCAGTACCAGTCCACCTTCAACGGAACGGCCGGAAACATGCTGGCCAGCGTGCTGGTCTTCTTTTGCCTGATCCTGCTCCTGGTCGAAGTCCGCGGCCGCGGCACTGCCCGGTACGCCCGGGTCGGTTCCGGCGCGCAGGCCAGGGCGCTGCGGCTGCCGCTGCACGCCTACCAGCTGCCGGCGCAGTTCTCCCTTCTGGCCCTCACCGCCCTGGCCTTCGGGCTTCCCCTGACGTTTGTGGTGCGCTGGATCGTCGCCGGCGGCCCCGCTATCTGGTCCGCGGACGAGTTCCTGCCGGCACTGCTGCAGACCCTCGGCTACGGCCTGGCCGGGGCGGCGGCCACCACCGTGGTCGCGTTCCCCATGGCCTACCTCGCGGTGCGGCATCCGGGCTGGTTCAGCAAGGCCCTGGAACTCTCCAACTACGTCACCAGCTCCATGCCGGGGATCGTCGTCGGCCTGGCCTTCGTGACCGTGAGCATCCGGATGGCCCCGGACCTCTACCAGACCACGGCCCTGCTGGTCTCCGCGTACGTGTTGCTGTTCCTGCCCCGCGCCCTCGTGAATATCCGCTCAGGGCTGTCGCAGGCGCCCAAGGAGCTCGACGAGGCAGCCCAGGCCCTCGGCAAACCGCCGCTGCTGGCCTTCCTGCGGGTCACCCTGCGGCTGACCGCACCGGCTGCCGCCGGCGGGGCCGCCCTGGTGTTCCTGGGGATCGTCAATGAGCTGACGGCCACCCTGCTGCTCTCGCCCAACGGCACGCGCACCCTGGCCACGGAATTCTGGAGCAAGAGCAGCGAAATCGACTACGCCGGCGCTGCGCCGTACGCCCTGTTGATGATCCTGATCTCGGCGCCCATGACCTACCTTCTCTTCCAGCAGTCCAAGAAAGCAGCGGGACAGTGACCGAACAAAACCCCTCCCGGCTCCCCGAACCCCGGATCGCGGCCTCCGTGGCGCCCAGCACCAACAGCCACCTGGAAGTCGAGGCCGTCACGAAGAACTTCGGCTCCCAGGCGGTCCTCAAGGGCGTCAACCTCTCCGTCGCCAAGGGCGGGACGACGGCGATCGTGGGACCCTCCGGCTCGGGCAAGACCACCCTGCTGCGCCTGATTGCCGGTTTTGAACACCCCGACACCGGCACCATCGCCCTCAACGGCCGCACCGTGGCCGGGGACGGGCTCTGGGTCCCCGCGCACAAACGGCATGTTGGCTACGTCGCCCAGGACGGCGCCCTCTTCCCGCATCTGACCGTGGGGCAGAACATCGCGTTCGGCCTCGACGCCGGCAAACTCGACGGCGGCCACCGCGGCGTCAAGGCACGCGTGGCCGAACTGCTCGAAATGGTTGCCCTGGACCCGGCCATGGCCAAGCGGCGCCCGCACCAGCTCTCCGGCGGCCAGCAGCAGCGCGTCGCCCTGGCCCGCGCGCTGGCCCGCGAGCCGGAACTGATGCTGCTGGATGAGCCGTTCTCCGCGCTCGACGCCGGGCTGCGTGTCGCCACCCGGCGGGCCGTCGGCACTGTCCTCCACGACGCCGGGGTCACCACCATCCTGGTCACCCACGACCAGGCCGAGGCGCTGTCCTTCGCGGACCAGGTGGCCGTGATGCGCGGCGGCAAACTCGCCCAGATCGGCAACCCGTTTGTGGTCTACACCCGCCCGGCGGACCGGGCCACCGCGGAATTCCTTGGCGACGCGGTCATCCTCGACGCCTGGATGGAAGGCTCCCTGGCCACCTGCTCCCTCGGCGGCATCCCCGTCCGCCGGCCCCCGGCGCAGGGCCGCGTCCAGCTGATGCTCCGCCCCGAGCAGATCCGCATCGCCGAGGACGGCCCCATCCGGGGCACCGTGGTGGACACGGACTACTTCGGCCCCGAAACCACCGTCCGGCTGAAACTGGCCGTTCCCCCCGTCCTGGCCGAAGGGGCCGTCGCGGACCACCGCTACCCCGGCGGCGGCGAGGTCATCACCATCCGGCACTGGAACGCCTCCATCGCCCGTCCCGGCACCGAGCTGTGCCTGCGTGTGGTGGGCGAGGCCGTCGCCTTCCCGATGGAGGACCCGGCCGACGGCTGAGGCCCCCCGCTGTCCGCACATACCCGGCGTTGCGGCGCTGCCTGGCCATGCCCGGCCCGCGGTCAGCCCTAGGTGTACTGGGCCGGGACGTTGTTGACACTTAGGGCTTGAAAACGAGGAGGACCTCCGGGCTAAGTGGAGCTGTCTAATTCACACACTTCGCGCTCGGAGGTCCTCGTGTCCCACGTTAATGCCCGACTGACAGTTCATGGAAGACATCACCGGCCCGGACGAGCGCCGAGCGTGAACAGGCCGTCCTGGCCGCCCGGCGGTCCTCACGGTTCGGGCCCTCGCGGATCGCGGCGCTGACCGGGGTCCCGGCCCGAACCGTGGGCAGGATCCTGCACCGCCACGGTGTGCCGCACCTAGCGGATTGTGATCCGCTGACCGGCGCCCCGATCCGGGCGACCAGGACCACGGCGAATCGGTACGAACGCTCACGSCCCGGGGAACTGATCCACCTGGATGTGAAGAAACTCGGCCGCATCCCGGACGGCGGCGGCTGGCGGGCCCACGGCCGCTCGGAACAGGTAAAGGGGCGCGGGATCGGTTACGACTACGTCCACGTCGCGATCGATGACCACACCCGTGTCGGCTACGCCGAAGTTCTCCCCGACRAGAAGGGCGCCACCGCCGCAGGGTTCCTCACCCGCGCCGCAGGCTACTTCGCCGGGCACGGCATCGGCCGGATCGAACGAGTCCTCACCGACAACGCCTTCGCCTACCGCAACTCCAACGCGTTCCGCCAGGCAGTCGCCAACCTCGGGGCGGAACAGCGGTTCATCAAGCCCCACTGTCCCTGGACCAACGGCAAAGCCGAACGCTTCAACCGCACCCTGCAAACCGAATGGGCCTACCGGCAGACCTTCACCAGCAGCAACCACCGCCAAGCCGCCCTTGCGCCCTGGCTCAAGCACTACAACACTGAACGCATCCACACCGGCATCGGCACCACACCCATCAACCGAGTGTCACCAACCTTGTGGCCCAGTACACCTAGG
>NZ_JBFTNO010000056.1:0-14967 GCF_056397525.1 Arthrobacter sp. 05L45_2
GTTCAGCCTTAGCCATCGTGGAGCTCCTATTCGATGGAGCCCGTGGATATTGATCCACGGGATGGTGGTGATCCGCCACGGTCGCCGCGCGCCAGCCGAGGGCTGCTTCGCGGGTTCCGGCGTCGGACCTTTAGATGTGTTTTAGAAAGGAGGTTCGGAATCCGGGCCGTTGCCCCAGCCGCCGCCTGCATTGCTGACCCCGGGCGTTGCCCACGGATCGTCCTGCTGTGCGGGCTGGTTGCCGCCCCAGTTTCCGCCGGAGTTGCCGCCCTGGTTTCCACCAGAGTTGCCACCGAAACCGCCGCTGTTGCCGCCGCCGAAGCCACCCTGGCCACCCTGACCGCCGGAGCGCTGGGTGCGGTTGACCTTGGCGTTGGCGTAGCGCAGGCTGGGGCCGATCTCGTCGACTTCCAGCTCGATAACGGTGCGCTTCTCGCCTTCCTTGGTTTCGTAGGAACGGCTCTTCAGCCGGCCGGAAACAATCACGCGCATGCCCTTGGTCAGGGACTCGGCGACGTTCTCGGCGGCTTCGCGCCACACCGATGCGCGGAGGAACAGGGTTTCCCCGTCCTTCCACTCATTGGACTGGCGGTCGAACGTGCGGGGCGTAGAAGCGATGGTGAAGTTCGCTACTGCCGAACCTGACGGTGTGAACCTCAGCTCGGGGTCATTGGTGAGATTACCGATAACCGTAATAGTGGTTTCGCCTGCCATCTACGTCCTCCTTGTTCGTTCCTACGGGGTTAAAGATTGAAAGAGTGAAGCTGAATTACTCAGCAACAACCTTCTGCTCTTCGGGGCGGGTGATCTTGGTGCGCATGATGGTCTCGTTGAGACTCAGCTGGCGGTCAAGTTCCTTGGCGGTAGCCGGCTCGGCGGTGAAGTTCACCACGGCGTAGATACCTTCGGACTTCTTCTGGATTTCGTAAGCCAGTCGACGACGGCCCCAGATGTCAACCTTTTCGATGGTTCCACCATCGTTGGTGATGACGTTCAGGAACTTCTGAAGCGACGGCTCAACGGTACGCTCTTCGACCTCGGGGTCGATGATTACCATCAATTCGTAAGGACGCATATGTGAACCCACCTCCTTTGGGCTAAGCGGTTACGGCATTTCCGTAACAGGAGGTTCATTTGCGGTATCCGCGCGGCGCACCGCCACCGGAACGGAGGCAGGGCGCAGCACAGACTTCAATAGCTTAGTGCATCCGGGCCGGTTTCAGCGATTTCTCCCACGGCCACCCTAGGCGCCGCCGCGTTGGCGGCGGAAGCCGTTCGGCGCGGATGTGGATAAGCTCCCGGGTTGGTATGCCATGATCTGGGCATGAGCTCCGCACCCCGCCCTAAGGCGTCGCCCGTCCACCGCAGCCGGCTGCGCTTTGCCGTGATGGTCCTGGCCGGGCTGCTCGCCGCTGTCGCCACGGGGATCAGCGGACACTGGGTGGAGGCCCCCGCCATCGGCTGGAGCAGCGCTGCGCTGATTTACGTGCTGTGGGTCTGGATCGTGATCGGCCGGCTGGATGCCGCCGAAACCCGTGCCCACGCGATCACGGAGGACCCCTCCCGGAGCGCCACGGACCTGTTGATTCTGGCCGCCAACGTCGCCAGCCTCGCGGCCGTGGCCGCCGTCGTGCTGGATGCGCACAGCAACGACGGCGGATCCCGCCTCGCAGGCGGTTTGCTGGCGCTGGCGTCGGTCGCCCTGTCCTGGATGCTTGTCCAGACTCTCTTCACGGTGCGGTATGCGGGGCTGTACTACAGCACCGCGGCGCGGGCCGGCGCGGAGGAGGGCGGCATCGACTTCAACCAGGACGAACCTCCCCGGTACACCGACTTCGCCTACCTCGCCACCAGCCTGGGCATGACCTACCAGGTCTCGGACACTGCCCTGCGGACCCACGCGATCCGGGCCGAGGCCCTCAAGCACAGCCTGCTGTCCTACCTGTTTGGCACCGTCATCCTGGCTGCCACCATCAACCTCGTGATCGGCCTCGCCGGCTCCTAGGCGGTTCCTAGGCGGCGGTGCGGAAGAAGAGCGCGGCCACCGTCGCGAGCCGGTGCGGGTCCTCGACGCCGCAAAACTCCCGCGCGGAGTGCATCGACAGCAGGGGGACGCCGACGTCGACCGTGCGGATGCCAAGCCGGGTGGCGGTGAGTGGACCGATCGTGGAGCCGCACGGCATAACGTTGTTGGAGACGAACTCCTGGTAGGGGATCCCGGCGTCGGTGCAGAGCCTGGCCCACAGCGCGGCGCCCGCGGCGTCCGTGGCGTAGCGCTGGTTGGCGTTGATCTTCAGCAGCGGCCCGCCGTTCAGGACCGGGCGGTTGGCCGGGTCGTGGCGTTCGGCGTAGTTGGGGTGCACCGCGTGGCCGGCGTCCGCGGAAACGCAGAACGACGCCGCGAATGCCTGCCGCCGCTGGCTCGCGGTGGCGCCGAGCCCGTCAGAAATCCGGACCAGGATGTCCTCCAGCACCGGGCCGCAGGCCCCGGAGCGGGAGGCGGAGCCGATTTCCTCGTGGTCGAAGGCGGCCAGGACAGCGATCGGGCCGTCGGCGGGCACGGCGCCGGAGGCGTGGTCGATCAGGGCCGTCAGTCCGGCGTGGGTGGCGGAGAGGTTGTCCAGGCGTCCGGAGGCGAAGAATTCGTCCCGCGCCCCGAAAACGGCCGGGGCCTGCGTGTCCGCGATGACGATGTCGTAGCCGCCGATCTGCGCGGGGTCCACCGCCGCTCCGTGAACACGCCCGGCAAGCAGGCCCAGGAGATCGGCGTCGGCCGGGTCGCCCAGGCCGAAGACCGGGTTCATGTGCTGTTGCTTGTCCAGGACCAGCCCGTCGTTGACCCCGCGGTCCAGATGRATGGCCAGTTGCGGGAAGCGCAGCAGGGGTCCCGTGGCGGTGAGGTGCTGTGTGCCGTCCAGCATCACCAGCCGCCCGGCGAGCTGCAGTTCGCGGTCCAGCCAGGAGTTCAGCAGGGGTCCGCCATAGACCTCGACGCCGGCCTGCAGCCAGCCGAACTTGCCGGTGGTGGGCTTGGGCTTGAGTTTGAACGACGGCGAGTCGGTGTGCGCGCCGAGGATATTGAAGCCCGTGGTGGGTCCCGCACCGGAGGGCGCCACCCAGGCGATAAGGGCGCCGTCGCGGATTACATAGCAGGCGCCGGCCCGGTCCGCGGCCGCGGTGCCGCCGTCCCCGTTGCTGCCGTTTGTCCAGGGCTGGAGTTCGTCGAGGCGGGTGAACCCGGCCTCATTGAGCCGCCGGGCGGCCTCGTGGACGGCGTGGAAGCTCGACGGCGACGCGCTGACGTAGGCGCCGAGGTCCTGGATGTGCTCTGCTGCTGTGGCGGTGGAAGGCATGGCTCCGAGTCTAGCCTCGGAGCCATGCCCCCGGCCTTAGGAGGCCGGGCCGACGCCTGCGGTTGCTTCTTCGCCGGTCTCGGCGCCGGCCCCGGCGTCGTCACCGGTTTTCGCGGCAGCGTTCCCGCGGTAGCGCCACACGCCGAGCCCTACCACCAAGGCGGCGAGGGCCAGGGAGAGCAGCAGCGACTCCCGGGTCGTGTCCAGCACCACCATGCCTACCAGCAAGGCCACGATGCTGATGATCGCCACCCAGGTCAGGTAGGGGAAGAGCCACATCTTCAGCTCGAGGTCCCGGGCGGCGGTGCCCATCCGGCGGCGCAGGATCAGCTGCGAGATGGAGATGACTAGCCAGACGAACAGGGCGATCGCGCCGGAGGTGTTGACCAGGAACAGGAACACGGTGTCCGGGGCGATGTAGTTCAGGCCCACGGTGATGAACCCGACCACGGTGGAGGCCAGCACCGAGCCGGCCGGGACGCCGCGCTTGGAGATCCGCATCCAGGACCGGGGAGCGTCGCCGCGGCGCGAGAGTGAGAAGAGCATCCGGCTGGCGGTGTAGAGACCCGAGTTCAGGCAGGACAGCACGGAGGTCAGCACCACAACGTCCATGATGGTGCCGGCGCCGGGGATGCCGAACAGCTCGATTACGGCCACGTACGGGCTCTTGGCGACGGAGGCGGAGTTCCACGGCAGCAGGGTCACCACGATGGCGATGGAGCCGATGTAGAAGACCAGGATGCGCCAGACGGTGGACTTCACGGCCTTCTTGACGGCGTCGACCGGGTTCTCGGATTCGCCGGCGGCGATGGTGGCGATCTCTGCGCCGAAGAACGAGAAGACCACCACGAGGATGCCGGCCAAAACGGCGCCGGGTCCGTTGGGCATAAACCCGCCCTTACCGGTCAGGTTGTCCAGTCCCGGGGCGGGAACGCCCGGGATGAGGCCGAGGATGGCCGCGACGCCGAAGAGCAGGAACAGCACGATGGCGGCAACCTTGATGGAGGCGAACCAGAACTCGAACTCACCGTACGACTTCACCGAGCCAAGGTTGGTCAGGGTCAGGAGGATCATCAGGGCCAGGGCCCAGACCCACTGGTCGATGCCGGGCACCCAGCGGTGCATGATCGCGGCGCCGGCGGTGGCTTCGATGCCGAGCACAATGATCCAGAACCATGCGTAGAGCCAGCCGATGCTGAAGCCCGCCCAGCGGCCCAGGGCCTTGTCCGCGTAGGTGGAGAAGGATCCGGTCTCGGGGTTGGCGGCTGCCATTTCACCGAGCATGCGCATCACGAGGATGACCACAAGCCCCGCCGCCAGATAGGCCACCAGGATGCCCGGACCGGCCTGCTGGATGGCGGCGCCCGAGCCGACAAAGAGGCCCGCGCCGATGACGCCGGCGATGGCGATCATGGACAAGTGCCGGGGTTTCAGGGATTTGGAGAGTTGCTGGTCAGCCTGCATGAAGCGCCGTCCTTCGTGGGTGGTGTGGGCCCGTGCCTCCGCTCCGGCGATGCCGGGCAAGGATGTGCGGCGGACCACAGTGTCGTTTCACACTAGACCGCCAGCCCGAACCGCTGTTCTGTGCAGATATACAGATTACGGCAGCGGTTTTCGGACGGACCTCCAGCAATGGGGCCCGGGAGGCAATGGGTGTTGCCTCCGCGGCAATTCCGAAATGTGCGTGAAACCACTGTTTCAGGCTCCTGGGGGCACGGTTGCGCCGATCGCCCAGCAGTCCGTGCGCCTAGTAGTCCGGGTTGCTCGGCACCACCAGGCCGGTCTCATAGGCGTAGACCACGGCCTGGACCCGGTCCCGGAGCTGCAGCTTGTTGAGGATGCGCCGCACATGGGTTTTGACGGTCGCTTCGGACAGGAAATACCGGTGCGCGATCTCGGCATTGGATAGACCCTCGGAGATGGCCTCGAGCATTTCCGTCTCCCGTGGCGTCAGTTCCTCCAGCAGGGGATCCCGCGCGGGCCGGGCCGCGGGCCGCGGCTGCCCGCCTGCTGGCCCGCCTGCCTGCCCGTCCGGGCCGCCGTCCTGCTGCCCGCTGCGGACGTAGGTCTCCAGGAGCCGCCGCGTAATCCGCGGTGCCACAACGGCGTCGCCGCTGGCCACAATCCGGACGGCGCTGACCAGCTCCGCGGGGGCCACATCCTTGAGCAGGAAGGCCGACGCCCCGGCCTGCAGTCCCGCGAAGGCGTATTCGTCGAGGTCAAACGTGGTCAGGATGATGATCCGCGCCGCCGAGCCGGAGGAGGTGATGGTCCGGGTCGCCTCGATCCCGTCTAGTACGGGCATCCGCACGTCCATCAGCACCACGTCGGGCCGCAGCTCCTCGGTGCGGCGCACGGCCTCGGCTCCCTCGGAGGCTTCGCCCACGACGCACAAATTCTCCTCCCCTTCGAGGATCAGCCGGAAGCCCATCCTGAGCAGGGGCTGGTCGTCCACCAGCAGGATGCGGATCGGTCCGTCGTCGGTCATGACGCTCCCTTGTCTAGGTTGCAGTTCAGGACGGCGCGCACACGCCAGCCCCCCCTTCGCGGCCGGTCCGGCCTCCACCGTGCCGGCATAGAACCGGGCGCGTTCGCGCATCCCGGCGAGGCCCTGGCCGGAACCCAGCGGTCCGGGTGGCTGTTCCAGGCCGCCCTTGCCGTCGTCGAGCACCTCGATGGCCACGGTGGCATTGTTCCGCGAAATCCTGACATCCACACGGCCCAGGGACCGGCCGTAACGCAGCACGTTCGTCAGCGACTCCTGGACTATCCGGTACACCGTCAACTGGAATGCGGCGTCTTCCGGCAGCGCCGGGCCGGAGTGCGAGTACTGCACGGGCAGGCCGGCCGTGCGGAATCCCGCCAGCAGTTTGGCCAGGTTCCCGCCGGCCACCAGCGGCTCCCGGGGGGCCGCGCCCGGGGCGGCATCATCGCGCAGGACGCCGAGGACCCTGCGCATATCCGCCAGCGCCGTCCGGCCGGTCCGGGAGAGTTCGCCGAGCACCTCCCCGGCCCGCTGCGGGTCCCTGTCCAGGACGACGGCGGCGCCGTCGGACAGGCTCACCATCACGGTGAGGGAGTGCGCCACGACGTCGTGCATTTCGCGCGCAATCCGGTTCCGTTCGTTCACCGATCCAAGCTGCGCGGCGGTGGCGGCCCAGGCGGTGATCTCCTCCTCATGCTCCCGCCGCTGCCGGACCGAGATCCCGATTCCGGTGGCAATCACGCTGGAGAGGATGATACTCACCCCGGCCGCGATGCTGGTGACCAGCTGGAAGTTGGCCGGGGTGCTGACGGCCATGTCCGGCAGCCGCCCGTCCAGCGGGCCGACGGCCAGCGAGACGTAGAGTGCCGCCAGCGGCGCCGTCGAGAGGGCCAGGGCAATAAAGGTAAAGCGCCGGGAGCGGACCAGGGCCACCGAGTACAGGGCGAACCAGAGGCCGGCCGAGACGTTGGAGCCCCACGGGTGCAGCGCGGAGACCGCGAGTTCCAGCACGGCCGCCGCCGCCAGGACCAGCACCGGGCGGGCGCGGCGGAACAGGAGCACGACGGCGGTGGCGGCCAGCAGGACCAGCACCTGCCACGGGCCGCCGCGCAGGGACTGCACCGCCGTCGGGGTCGCCAGGAGCAGGTAGGTAAGGACCACCAGGACGTCCATCACCCGCGGGTGCAGGTGGAGGTAGCGCCGGACCCGGCCGCGCCGCCGGGCCGTGATTTCGGCGAAGGACGCACCGGCCTGGCCGGCCGGTGCGTCCTTGGGGGGTGCTGCGTCGATCATGCTCCGAGCCTAGACGCTGGTACCCGCGGGCCCTGCTAGACGTCGCGCTTCTTGAGCAGGAACCCTGCGAGGACCAGCGGGATGACCGCCCAGGCACCCAGGACCAGGGCGGCCTGCCAGGCTTCCAGGGTGTCCGGAACGTGCTCGGACGCGGTCAGCGGCGCCAGCGTGTTGGCCGGCATGAATTTGCGCAGTTCCTTGACGAAGTCGCCCTGGATGATTTCCAGCGCAATCGGGAGCACGAAGAAGATTCCGACGAGGCTCATAATGCCGCCGGCCGAGTTGCGGATCAGCGCCCCGAGCGCCATCCCGATTGCGGCGACCGCTGCCACGTAGGCGCTGTTGATCAGGAGGGTCCGGTAATAGTGCCCGCTGGAGATATCGAGGGTGTGGCCGTACTGGTCCAGGATCGGCGCGGCCACCAGGCCGGCGAGATAGAGGGACACGGCGGTGACCAGGAAGGCGGACACCACCACCACAACCAGTTTTGCCACGAAGGCCGGGATGCGCTTCGGGACGGCGGTGAAGGTGGACCGCGCCATGCCGGTGGTGAACTCGGAGCTGATGATCAGCACGGCCAGGGAGCCGAGGATCAGCTGTGCGAAGGAGATTCCGGCGCTGGGTGCGGAGGCGGCAATGTCGCCCTGGGCCGCCAGCGCGGCGGACCGCTGGGGATTGCTGGAGGACGCCTGCAGTGCCTGGCCGATTCCCCACGCGGCGAGGGCGCCGACACCGACGATCACGGCGACGGTGGCCGCCAGCAGGATAAGCGTGGACAGGAGCGTGCGGAACTTGATGACTTCGGAGTTCAGGACGCGCAGGAAACTGGGCCCGGGTCCCGTGCTGAGGCTGTTGCCGGCCGGGGTGCCCGCCGTGCCGGCGTGGGCGCCGCGGCTGGAGGGGGTGGGTTCGAGGGTGGTGGAGCTCATGGCTTAGTTGCCTCCGGACTGGTCGGGGGCGTGGGCACCCGTGGTGACGAGCGAGTGGTATTCGACCTCATCCTTGGTCAGCTCCATGTAGGCCTCCTCAAGACTGGCCTGGAGCGGGGTAAGTTCGTAGATCATGACGCGGTTCTCAAGCGCGGTCCGGGCGATGTCGCGCGGCTGGAGACCTGAGACCTCCAGGAGCTCGTTGTCCTGGACTTCCACGGTGACGCCCGCGCCGGCCAGAAGCTGCATCAGCTGGTCCGGCTGGTCGGTGCGGACAAGGGTGCGGCCCTGCCCCTTGCCGGTGATGATGTCCTGGATGGGCGCATCGGCGATGATCCGGCCCCGGCCGATCACGATCAGGTGGTCCGCGGTGACGGCCATTTCGCTCATCAGGTGGCTGGAGAGGAACACGGTCCGGCCCTCGGAGGCCAGGTACTTGACCAGGTTCCGCACCCAGACCACTCCTTCCGGGTCCAGGCCGTTGACGGGTTCGTCCAGGATGACGGTCTGCGGGTCGCCGAGCAGTGCCGCGGCGATGCCCAGCCGCTGGCCCATGCCGAGGGAGAACCCGCCGACCTTCTTCTTGGCCACCTCGGCCAGCCCGGTCATCTCGATGACGTCGTGCACACGCTTCTTGGGGATGCTGTGGGTGGCGGCCATGGCCAGCAGGTGGTTGTAGGCCGAGCGGCTGGTATGGACGGCTTTGGCGTCCAGCAGGGCACCGACGTCGCGCAGCGGCGCCTGGTGGCGGTCGAAYGGCACGCCGTTGACGGTGACGGAGCCCGACGTCGGCCGGTCCAGTCCCATGATCATGCGCATGGTGGTGGATTTTCCGGCGCCGTTGGGGCCCAGGAATCCGGTGACCCTGCCGGCTTCGACGGTGAAATTGACTCCGGCGACGGCGGTTTTTTCGCCGTACACCTTGGTCAGGCCTCGTGCTTCGATCATGGAAGCGTTCCTTTGCGTCGCGTGTGGTTGTGTACCTACCACGCTACCGACGCGGGCGGCCGAATTCGCCGCTCTCAGGGATGATTCAGGGCCCGGTCAGGGTAGTCCGCGGGGATGACCCGTGGCTATTCCGTTTGCGGGGTGTAGTAGACCAGGCCTGCGGGTTCCACCGAGAACTCGACGGCGCGGACGCCGGGCATCACCTCACCGTCCACGGCCAGCACCATGGTGGTGTCGCCCGGTTCCACGCGGATGCGGGTTGCCTCGCTCAGGTGGGTGATCCGGGAGGTGGCCACGGTGCCGGTCAGCACGGACCAGAGCAGCCGCAGGCGGGCGAAGGATTCGTCCGCGGTGATCATGCGCAGGTCCAGGACGCCGTCGTCCAGCACCGGACGGACCAGCGGGGCGTGGTCGCGCGGGTAATAGCGGCCGCGGCCGACGTACAGAATCCACAATTTGTGCCGCCGGCCGTCGACCACCAGGGTGCTGGGAGTGCCTGCGGCGAAGGTACGGAACATGGCCACCACACCTGCCAGGGGCTTGCCCAGTGCGGGCTGGAGGTGTTCCCTGCGGCGCACCAGGTTGGGGTAGAGCCCGATGCTCGCGGTGTTCAGCATGGTGAGGTCCAGCCGCTCGGGGCTCTCCGGCAGGCCCCGCTCCACAGCCACATGGCCGAGGTCGGCGCAGGCGGCCTCGCCCCGGGTGGCAGCCTGGACGGCCGCCTCGAGGGTTCCGATGCCGGCGTCCCGGGCAAAGTGGTTGAGCGTGCCGCCGGGCAGCACCAGCAGCGGGATGGAATGTTCGACGGCGGCCGCGGCGGCCGTGCCCACGGTCCCGTCTCCGCCCCACACGCCGAGGGCAACGACGCCCGGGCGGGTGGCGACGGCCGTGATTTCCGCTGCGACGTCGTCCTCCGGGCCGATTTCCTTTATATACGCCTTGGGGAATATTTTCTGCAGGGCACCGGCTGTTTCGGCGGCGTAGGAGCCGCCCAGGGTATTCACGGCGATGCCGAGCCCCTCGCCGTCGGGCAGCGCCGGGGCGTCCACCGGACTGCGCCGGACCGCCGGGAAAGGCGGCCGGACCGGCCACCACTTCCGCGTCACAAGGGCGGCGCCCGAGCCGATGGCTGAGCCGAAGAAAACGTCCGAGGGCCAGTGCGCACCGGTGTGGACCCGGGAGTAGG
Source organism: Arthrobacter sp. 05L45_2 (assembly GCF_056397525.1). Classification (NCBI taxonomy): domain Bacteria; kingdom Bacillati; phylum Actinomycetota; class Actinomycetes; order Micrococcales; family Micrococcaceae; genus Arthrobacter; species Arthrobacter sp. 05L45_2. The sequence continues at coordinate 10,195 of NZ_JBFTNO010000056.1, forward strand.
CCACCGCGGCCGCGGCCGGTGCCAGTGCGGCGCCGAGGGCCGGACGGACCAGCCCCACGCCCAGGGCGAAGGCCGCGGCCGAGGCCGAGTGGCCCGAGGGCATGGAGGAACTGGTGGGCTGGGGGTTGACGAAGCGGAAGACGGGCAGGTGCTCCGGCAACGGGCGGGCGCGGGGCAACAGCGTCTTGAAGACCATGTTGGTCACTGCGGACGCGACGCCCTGCGCCAGGAGTCCGTGCAGGGCGGCCCGGCGGGTTTTCCCCGGGAAGAGCGCCATCACGGCCGCAATGCCCATCCAGAGCTTGCCGTTATTGGCGGCAGCGGACAGGTGGCGGAAGAAGTCATCGTGGCCGCCGCCCGGGAGCCGGGAGACTGAGCGGACCAGCCTGCGGTCCAGCTTCTCCAGTCCCCGCGGTGTTTTTCTCAGCATGCTTCGCATTTCCCCACCTTACTGCCGGGCGCAGCTAGGATGAGGCGATGACCCGAGTGCTGGATCCCCGGCCATTGGCTGCAGGCCGCGTCCTGGCGGTTAGTACCGTTATGCTCACCGTCGCCGCGGTGCTGGGCGGGTTGTTGCTGGCCAACGTCGCCAACCCGCCGTTCCAGGGCCTGGACCGGGGGTGGGCGGGGTTTATCACCGGCCTGCGCAGCCCCTTCTGGGACGCCATCAACGCCGTCCTCAACGTCGCCGGCTACCGCGGGGTCCTGGTCGTGCACGGACTTTTGGTGCTGGCTCTCCTGATCCGGCGCCGGCCGCAGACGGCGGTTTTCAGCGCCGCCGCCGGAGTGGCGGTCCTGATCCTCACCCAGGTCATCAAGGCTGGCGTGCTGCGCGAACGGCCGCAGAACACCGTGGTCCTCACCGACACGGGGTCGTTCCCCTCCGGTCACGTCGCCACCACCACCGCCTTCGTCCTGGTGCTGGCACTGCTGATGGCCAAAGCGTGGGTATGGCTGCTGGCGTCTGCCGGCACCATGGCCATGATGGTCAGCCGTACCTACCTGTCGGCCCACTGGCTGACGGACACCGTTGGCGCTGTCTGCCTGGCAGCCCCGGTGGTGCTGCTGCTCTGGCTGGGATTCCAGCGCTCCTGTATCCGGGAGAACGGCGACGCGCGGCGGCTCCTTAGCTGGCGCGCACGGGCCGCGCGGCGCCGGCGAGCAGCAGGGCAACCAGAATCGGCACACCGATAACCAGCAGCGCCAGCCGGATTCCGGTCAGGTCTCCGAGGTAGCCCAGCAGCGGTGGCCCGGCCAGGAACGCCACGTACCCCAGCGTTGACACGACAGAGACCCGCGCCRCCGCGTGGCGTGGATCGTCGGCCGCCGCGGACATACCCATCGGGAAAGCCAGCGCGGCCCCCATTCCCCAAAGCGCTGCACCGGCTGCCGCCAGCCAGATGTTACCGGCGAGGACAAAGAGTCCCAGCCCGGCCGCAGCGGCCGCCATGCTGGCCCGCAGCACGGCCACCCGGCCGTAGGCGTCGATCGCCCGTCCGCCAAAAAAGCGCATGGCCGTCATCGCCAGAACAAAGACCGCAAACAGCAGGGCACCGCTCGACTGTTCGGCGCCGAGTCCGTCCACGGAGGCCTTGGCGATCCAGTCGTTCCCGGCACCCTCGGTCAGGGTTGCGCCCAGGACGACGACGCCGATCAGCAGGGTCCGGCCGTCCCGCCAGGCGGCAGCCCGCGGCTGCGGAGCCTCACCTGCGGCGGGGGCGTCCGGCGTCGTGTGCGGCAGGAAGTAGCGGGGAGCCATCTGGGCGGCGACGGCCACCACGAGGGCGATGACCAGCAGGTGGGTAGGCAGTCCGACGCCGAGTTCGGACAGGCCGGCCCCGGCCAGCGCGCCCACGAAGGCGCCGCCGCTGAAGGCCGCGTGGAACTGCGGCATAATCGTCCGGCCCAGCCGGTGTTCGACGTCGGCCCCTTCAATGTTCTGGGAGACGTCCCAGAGGCCGATGCCGATGCCGAAGAAGAACAGGGAAACAGCCGTTCCGGCCACGGAGCCGGCGTTGAGGGACAGGGCGATGCCGACGCCGCCGGCGGCCGCCAGCAGACCGGCCGCGCGGACGGTGTTGCCCGTTCCCAGCCGGCCCACCACCCATCCCGCCGTCGGCAGGGCGATCAGCGAGCCTACGGCAACGCACAGCAGCAGGCTGCCCATCTGCCCGGAGCTGAGTTGCAGGATTTCGGTGACCGCCGGGATGCGGGCGGCCCAGCTGGCGAAGACCAGCCCGTTGATGCCGAAGATCAGGAACGTCGCCGCGGCCGCGGCTTTGACCTGCGGGGCGGTTGTTGTGCTTGTCATACGATCACTGCTTCCACCGAGTGTCGGGCGAGCTCAGCACGTTCGGCCGGGCCCAGGTTCTTGTCTGTCACCAGAATGTCGACGGCGTCGAGCGCAGCGACCAGCGCGACGGCGCTGGCGTTCCACTTGGCATCCGAGCACGCGGCAATCACGCGTGCGGCTGACTCGAGGCCGGCGCGTTTAACGGCTGCGTCCTCGAGGTCGTGGGCCAGGAGGCCGTCGCGGAGGTTCAGCGCACACGGTGTCACGACGGCGGTGTCGAACCGGAGGGCGCGGATGTTGGATTCGGCCATGGGGCCGCGGAAGGACAGTTCGCCGGGGGTGAGGCTTCCGCCGGGCAGCAGCAGTTCTGGCCGCGGGCCGGGGGCCGTTCCGGTCAGGGCGTTGACGGCCTGCAGCGACATCGGCATGACTGTGATGTCCCGGCCCTGCAGCCGGCGTGCCACTTCGGTGGCTGTGGTGCCGCTGTCCAGCCAGACGTGTCCGCGGTCTTTGAGCAGGGCTGCCACGCCGGCGGCGATGCGCATCTTGGCGTCGTGGTCCTCGAGTTCACGCTGGCCGTACTCGGGGTTCTCGCCGCGGGACACCAGGCTCCGGGCGCCACCGTGGACGCGGCGCAGGACCCCCCGGAGGGCCAGGACGTCAAGGTCGCGGCGGATAGTGGCACCCGAGGCGCCGCATTCGGCGGTGAGCTCTTCCACGCTCATGTGCTCCCGCTGGCGCAGCAGTTCACCGATCCTGCGGTGACGCTCCTCGGTACTCATGCTTAAACGATAGGTCTGGATGATCAATTAATCAAAAGTTTGATCATCTACGGGTGTGCGGGCGGATTAGCGGGCGCGTTCGACGCGTTTTTCGTCCCAGACGGGTTCACCGGATTCGTAGACCCGGCCGTCGGAGCCGAACACGAGGAACCGGTCGAAGGTCCGGGCGAACCAGCGGTCGTGGGTGACGGCCAGGACCGTGCCCTCGAAGTGGTCGATGGCGCGTTCAAGCGCCTCGGCCGAGTGCAGGTCCAGGTTGTCCGTGGGCTCGTCGAGGAGCAGCAGGGTGGCGCCGGAGAGCTGCAGCAGCAGGATCTGGAACCGGGCCTGCTGGCCGCCGGAGAGCGACTCGTACTTCTGCTCCGACTGCGAGGCCAGGCCGTAGCCGTCCAGGGCGCCGGCGGCCGCCTCGCGCGCCATCCCGGAGCGGTGTTCGTCGCCGCGGTGCAGGATTTCCAGCAGGGTCTTGCCGAGCAGGTCGGGACGGACGTGTGTCTGGGCAAAGAATCCGGGCCGGATCCGGGCGCCGAGCTTCACCGTTCCCTCGTGCGGGACCTCGGCGATTTCGACGTCGGATACGGGGAGGTGCTCACGTTCCGGATCCGTGCCGCCGGTGGCCAGCAGCCGAAGGAAGTGGCTCTTGCCGGAGCCGTTGGAACCGAGGACGCCCACCCGGTCGCCGAACCAGACTTCGGTGGAGAACGGTTTCATCAGTCCGGTGAGCTCGAGCTTCTCGGCCACGATGGCGCGCTTGGCCGTGCGCCCGCCTTTGAGCCGCATCTTTACGTTTTGTTCGATCGGCAGCGCTTCCGGCGGACCCGCCTCCAGGAACTTCGCCAGCCGGGTCTGTGCCGCGTGGTACCGGTTGGCCATGTCGGAGCGGAACGCCGCCTTGTTCTTGTACATGTTGACGAGTTCCTTGAGCTTGACGTGCTCCTCGTCCCAGCGCTTGCGGAGTTCCTCGAAACGGGCATTGCGGTCGGCGCGGGCCTCAACGTAAGAGCCGAAGCCGCCGCCGTGGATCCACGCGCCGGCACCGTTGATGCCGGGTTCCAGCGTCACGATGCGGCCCGCGGCGTTGTTGAGCAGCTCGCGGTCGTGGCTGATGAAGAACACGGTCTTCTTGGACTCGTTCAGCTTTGCCTCGAGCCAGCGCTTGCCCGGCACGTCGAGGTAGTTGTCCGGCTCGTCGAGCAGCAGCAGCTCGTCCGGTCCCGCGAACAGGGCTTCGAGGACCAGCCGTTTCTGTTCGCCACCGGACAGGCTCGACGCCGGCCGGTGCTGCGCGCGGTCAAACGGCAGGCCAAGTGCCGCCATGCAGACTTCGTCCCATACGGTCTCGACGTCGTAGCCGCCGGCGTCGCCCCAGTCGACGATCGCCTGGGCGTACTTCATCTGGGTCGGTTCGTCGTCGTGCTCGATCATGGCCAGTTCGGCTTCGTCGACGGCGCGCGCGGCGGCAGCCAGGGCGGGCGGCGCGGCGGACACCAGCAGGTCCCGGACCGTGGAGTCGTCCCGGACCTGGCCGACGAACTGGCGCATGATCCCCATGTTCCCGGACCGGCCGATCACGCCTTCGTCCGGGACGAGGTCACCGGAGATGATCCGGAAGAGGGTGGTCTTGCCGGTTCCGTTGGGTCCGATCAGCGCTGTTTTGCTGCCGTCCGGGACCTTGAACGTCACGCCATTGAGCAGCTG
>NZ_JBFTNO010000057.1:0-14947 GCF_056397525.1 Arthrobacter sp. 05L45_2
ACGTCGATCCTTCCCTGGAAGACACCGCGGACGCGCTGGAAGGGGCCCGGGCATGAGCCTCAAGGACCAGTTCGGCAAGGACGTCCTGCTCACCGGCTGGGGCCACAGCCGGTTCGGCAAGCTCACCGAGGAGACCCTCGAGTCCCTGATTGTGCAGGTCTCCACCGAGGCGATCGCCAACGCGGGGATCGAACCCGGCCAAATCGACGAAATCTACCTGGGCCAGTTCAACTCCGGCATGATGCCGCTGGCGTTCCCGGCCTCGCTGGCGCTGCAGGTCTCCGAGCAGCTGGCGAATGTGCCTTCCACGCGGGTGGAGAACGCCTGCGCCTCCGGTTCGGCCGCGTTCCAACAGGGCACGAAGTCGCTGCTGGCCGGCACCGCGAAGACCGTCCTGGTGATCGGTGCGGAGAAGATGACGCAGGCCGGGGCCGACGTCGTGGGCGCGGCCTTGCTGGGCGCGGACTACGACATGGCCGGTAAGCCCTCCACCACGGGCTTCACCGGCCTGTTCGCGGAGGTCGCCAAGCACTACGAGAAGCGCTACGGCGCCGGGACGGGAAACCTGTCCGACGTGCTCGGCTCGATCGCCGCGAAGAACCACCGCAACGGCGTTGACAACCCCTACGCCCAGCTCCGCAAGGACCTCGGCGAGGAGTTCTGCCGGACGGTGTCGGATAAGAACCCGATGGTCGCCGATCCGCTGCGCCGCACCGACTGCTCCCCCGTCTCCGATGGTGCCGCCGCCCTCGTGCTCTCCGTCGCCCCCACCGACGGGGCCACCGACCCGGTCCGTTTGGCCGGCTTCGGCCAGGCCAACGACTTCTTCCCCGCCGACCGCCGCGACCCGACGGCGTTCGCCGCGACGCGCGCCTCCTGGGAGCGCGCTCTAGGGATGGCCGGCGTCGGACTGGAGGACCTGGACTTCGCCGAGGTGCACGACTGCTTCACCATCGCCGAACTGCTGATGTACGAGGCCATGGGCCTGACCGARCCGGGCCAGGGSGCCCGTGCSRTCRAGGAAGGCTGGGTCTTCAAGGACGGGAAGCTCCCCGTCAACGTCTCSGGCGGRCTSAAGGCCAAGGGCCACCCGGTSGGSGCCACCGGCGTATCGCAGCACGTCATCGCCGCAATGCAGCTGACAGGCACGGCCGGGGACATGCAGCTGGCCGCACCGCGCCGCGCCGCCGTGCAGAACATGGGCGGCGTGGGTATCGCCAACTACGTCAGCGTGCTCGAGGCCGTGTAGGACACCACCCGGGGACACGGCGGGGCGCGCACGGATAGACTCGATTCCACCCCATTCACCACCACAAGGCGAGGAAACCCATGCGCGCCACCATCATCCACGGTCCCGGCGATATCCGAGTCGAAGACCGCGAATACCCCACCGTCCAGCAGCCCACCGACGCCGTCGTCAAGGTCACCGCCGCCTGCGTCTGCGGCTCCGACCTCTGGCCCTACCGCGGCGTGAAGCCCACCCACAAGCCGTCCGCGATCGGCCACGAGTTCATCGGCCTCGTGGAGAGCATCGGCGATGACGTCACCGGCCTGGCCGTGGGCGACCTCGTCATCGCCCCGTTTGTGGTCAGCTGCGGCAAGTGCCCGCAGTGCCTCAACGGTGTCACTGTCGCCTGCGACCACCTCGCCGGCTGGGGCGGCACCGACGACGCCGGCCTGGCGATCGACGGCGGCCAGGGCCAGGCGGTCCGGGTACCGCTGGCCGACGCCACCCTCGTCAAGGTGCCGGGCATCACCGAGCCCGACGACGCGCTGCGCGCCAGCCTGCTGACCCTCTCCGATGTGATGGCCACCGGCCACCACGCCGCCCTCGCCGCGAAGGCCGGCCCCGGCAGGACCGTTGTGGTGGTCGGCGACGGTGCCGTGGGTCTGTGCGGGGTCCTCGCCGCCAAGCGGCTGGGCGCCGAACGGATCATCGCGATGTCCCGGCACGCCGACCGGCAGGCCATCGCCAAGGAATTCGGCGCCACCGACATCGTGGCCGAACGCGGCGACGAGGGCGTGGCCAAGGTCCGCGAACTGCTCGGCGGGGTCCTGGCGGACTCGGTCCTCGAATGCGTGGGCACCAAGGAATCGATGGAGCAGGCGCTGCACAGCGTCCGCCCGGGCGGTGCCATGGGCTTTGTAGGCGTGCCCACCGGCGGCGCCGAGATCCCGGTGCGCTACCTCTTCGACACCAACATTTCAATCGGCGGCGGCATGGCCCCGGCCCGCACCTACATCCCGGAACTGCTCGCCGATGTCCTGAACGGCAGCATCAACCCGGGCCGGGTGTTCGACGTCGTAATGCCGCTGGAGGAGGCCCCGGAGGCCTACCGGGCGATGGACGAACGGCGGGCCATCAAGGTCCTGCTGGCCCCGTAGCCGGGAGCGGGGCGGCACTCTTGCACTGCCGCGGCCGCGGGTCTAGCGTGAAGCGCATCAGCACCCGCAGCCGTCAAGGAGCCGTTATGGCCAGGTTTGTGCAGATTATCGAGTTCACGTCGTCCCGCATCGAGGAGATCGAGGCGCTCGGCCGGCCTTCCCGGACCGGCGGCGACACCGCCCCGTCCTTCCGCCGGATCCTGAACACCGCGGACCGCGACCGGCCGGGCACCTACCTCACCATCGTCGAATTCGATTCCTACGAATCCGCGATGGAGAATTCCGGCCGGCCGGAGACCTCCGAGTTCGCGGCCCAGATGGCCGCCCTGTGCGACTCCCCGCCGGTGTTCCGGAACCTGGATGTCCAATGGGAGGACACCGGCGACGCTGCGGCCCCCTAGGCGCGTTGTATGTGTCCCGAACCTGGTGGCGTCGGGCCGGCGGGCGCGGGCCCGGAAGAGGGCGGGGTGGTCCTGGATCTCCGCCGCGCGGCGACCGCTTCCCTGGATCTGGTGGGCGGCAAGGCCCGGAACCTTGGGGTACTTGCCGCCGCCGGTTTTCCGGTACCCGACGGCTTCTGCCTGACCACCGATGCCTACGCCCTGGCGGCGCCGCCGGAGCTGAACGCCCTGGCCGCCCGGCTCGATGATGCGGCCGGCGGCGACGGACCCGCCGGTCCCGCCGGCCGCGACGGGCTGGCGGCCCGTGCCCGGGAGCTGATTATGGCCGCCGACGTGCCGCCCGGGATCAGCGCCGCGGTGCTGACGGCCTACACGGCCCTCGGCGCCTGGGCGCCAGTGGCTGTCCGGTCCTCGGCCACTGCGGAGGACCTGCCTTTCGCCAGCTTCGCCGGCCAGCAGGACTCCTTTCTGAACGTGCGGGGGCCCGACGCAGTAATCGATGCCGTCCGGCGCTGCTGGGCCTCCTTGTGGAGCGACCGTGCGGTGGCCTACCGGTCCGCCAACGGGATCAGCCACCGCGGGGTGCGTCTCGCCGTCGTCGTGCAGGTGATGGTCGACGCCGCCACGGCGGGCGTGATGTTCACGGCGAATCCGCTGACCGGAACCCGTACCGAAACGGTCATCAACGCCAGCACCGGGACCGGCGAAGGCGTAGTTTCCGGCGCGGTCAACCCGGACCAGTTCACACTGACCACCGCCACCGCGCGGCTCCTGCGGCGGGTACCCGGCACCCCGGGTCCCCAGCCGGCCTGGAGCCTGGCTGAGCCCGCCCTCACCGCGCTGACCAGGCTTGGTGACGCTGTCCAGGAACTCTTCGGCGCGCCGCAGGATATCGAGTGGGCGTTCGACGCCGCCGGCAAGGCGTGGCTGACGCAGTCCCGGCCGATCACCACCCTGTATCCGCTGGAGGACCCGCTTTCCGCCGACCCGTCGGCGCTGAACCCCGACCCCGCGGCCGGGCCGCGGATCTACCTCTGCGGAACCCTCCTGCAGGGACTCACCCGGCCGATTACCCCGATCGGACTCGCGGCGCTTGGACTGATGCGGGGAACCGAGGGGCCATGGCGGTACGTGAACCCGGGCCTGCGGATGTATGTGGACCTGACCGCTTTGCTGCAGAACAAGTGGGGCCGCCGGTACCTGGCCCGGATCCTCCCGCTGGCGGACGGCCGCTCCGCGGCGGTCCTTCCCGCGGTGCTTGCCGATCCGCGCTTCGCGGCCACCAAACCCCGCCGGCCACGGCCACGCCGGCGGCCCAGGCCGGCAGGCGGCACCCGGGCCCGCGGATCGTCGCCCGGCGCGGGGATGATCCTCGGCCTGTTCCCCGCGCTGGTCGGTGCCGCGCTCCGGCCGGGAGCCGAACTGCGCCGGGTCCAGGCGTACGGCAAGGACCTCGATGCGCAGCTGGTGCTGGCCGAACCCGCGACCGCCGTGCAACGGCTGGACTTCGCCGAGCAGATCACCGGCCGGACCATCGACGGGCTGATCCGCGCCACACTTCCCGGCCCCTCGGTCGGCTACATCATGCTGGCGGTCGCCCGCCGGCTGCTGCGCGGCATCGCCGAACCCCGCGAACTGGAAGCCGTCCTGCGCGGTCTCCCGCACAACGTGACCACCGAGATGGACCTGGAGCTCTGGCAGCTGGCGGTGGAGCTCGGCGCCGACGCGCCGTCGCGGGAGGCGTTCCTGGTCCGGCAGCCCGCAGCCCTGGCCGAGGCCTTCCGCGCCGGTTCACTGCCCGCCGCAGCTCAGGCCGGGGTGCGGAACTTCCTGTCCCGCTATGGCCACCGGGCCGTGGCGGAGATCGACCTCGGTATGCCCCGCTGGTCCGACCAGCCCGACCACATCCTCGGGATGATCTCCAACTACCTGCGCGTCGAGGACCCGGAGCAGGCACCGGACCGGCAGTTCCGCCGGGCCGCCGGGCATGCGGACGACCGGATCCGGGACCTGGTTGCCCGGGCGGCGGCCCACGGAAGGTGGCGCGCACGGGTCCTGGCGCTGTCCCTGCGGCGGGTCCGGGAACTGTCGGGGCTGCGCGAGCTGCCCAAGTTCTACATCGTGAAGGTCCTCGGCGAGATGCACCGGCAGCTCCTGCTGCTCGGCGATTCGCTGGTGCGCGCCGGCGTCGTGGCCGCCGCCGACGACGTGTTCTTCCTCGACTTCGACGAACTGCGCGTGAGCCTGCGCGGCGCCCGTATGCAGGACGTCGTCACCAGGCGCCGCCAGCTGTACGACGTCGAACTGCGCCGCCGCCGGATCCCCCGGGTGCTGCTTTCCGACGGGACGGACGTGGAGGCCGCCACGATGGCCGCGGCCCCCGCGCCTGGCGCCCTGTCCGGGACGCCGGCTTCGGCCGGCACGGCCACCGGGACGGTGCGGGTGATCCTTGACCCGGTGGGCGCCCGGCTGGAGCCCGGCGAGATCCTCGTGGCGCCCTCAACGGACCCGGGCTGGACTCCGCTGTTCCTGACAGCCGGTGCCCTGGTCATGGAGATGGGCGGCGTCATTTCGCACGGCGCCGTCGTCGCCAGGGAATACGGGATTCCCGCCGTGGTGGGCGTGCCGGACGCCACCACCCGGCTGCACACCGGCCAGCGCGTCACCGTGGACGGCGCGGCCGGGACGGTCCTGGAAGTCCCGGACTGAGCTCCGGCCGAAGGCAGCACACGGGGCAGCACACGCCACGGTTTTCCTGCCGCCCGGTCAGGCTTCCGGGATGACCATCGCGAACCGCTCGGCACGGGACACGTCCGGGTCCGGTCCGTTGCGCTTCCCGGTGTCGAGCGCGTCGATCTCCGCGAGCTCCGCGGCACTTAGCTCAAAGTCGAAGACGTCGAAGTTCTCGGCGATGCGTGCCGGGTTCGTGGACTTGGGGATGGCCGACCGGCCGTGCTGCAGGTGCCAGCGCAGCATGATCTGGGCGGCGCTTTTGCTGTGACTGTCGGCGATGGTGGCGATCGCCGGGTCTTCCATAACGTTCCTGCGGTCCTCACCCCAGCCGGGGTAGAAGGTGATCCCGCCGATGGGCGACCACGCCTGGGTCAGGATGCCATTGGCGGCGTCCGCAGCCTGGACATCGGGCTGGGTGAAGTAGGGATGCAGTTCAACCTGGTTGACGGCGGGTACAACGTCGGTCGCGGCCAGGAGCTCTTCGAGGTGGTGCGGCATGAAGTTGCTGACCCCGATCGCGCGTACCCGGCCGTCGGCGAGGAGGGTCTCCAGTGCCTTGTAGGCGGCGATCGTCCGCTCGAACCTGTCCGGGGCGGGCTGGTGCAGGATCAGCAGGTCAAGGTAGTCCACGCCGAGTTTGCCGGCGGCTTTCTGCCAGGCGTGCAGCGCCTGGTCGTAGCCGTAGTCACTGACCCAGACCTTGGTTTCGACAAACACCTCCGAACGCTTGAGGCCGGACCGGCGGATGCCCGCACCGACTTCGCGTTCGTTCCCGTAGGCCGCGGCGGTATCGATGTGCCGGTAACCGGCCGCGAGCGCGGCCTCGACGGCCGCGGTGGTTTCCTCCGGCGGGCTCTGGAAGACGCCCAGGCCGAGGGCAGGCATGGTGACGCCGTTGTTGAGGGTAAGTTCCATAGTCATGCCTTCCACGGTATTGGGGTGCAGGAGTTTGCGGGAGGGAACGTCAGTACCCCTCTTGCCCCTGCCCCGGCGGCGCCCCGCGGCGTAGCGTTGGGGCCATGACACACAGCGACGACGTGCGGAAGTTCCTGACCTCCCGCCGGGCCCGGATCACGCCGGAAGAAGCCGGCCTGCCCCTCTACGGCGGGAACCGGCGTGTCACCGGCCTGCGCCGGGAGGAAGTCGCGATGCTCGCCGGCGTGAGCGTTGACTACTACATCCGGCTGGAGCGCGGAAACCTCTCCGGCGCCTCGGACAGTGTCCTGGAAGCCCTCGCCCGCGCGCTCCACCTCGACGACGCCGAAACGGCGCACCTATTCGACCTCGCACGGGCGGCCGCCGCTCCGCCCAGGGCGCGGCGCAAGCGCAGCCCGCAGACTGTGCGTCCCAGCGTGCAGCGCGTCCTCGACGCCATCACGGCCGCTCCGGCGTGGGTCCGCAACGACCGGGGCGACGTCCTGGCCGCCAACGAACTCGGCGGCGCCCTGTACCAGGACCTGATGGCCGAGACGGTCACCCCGCCGAACAGCGGTCGCTTCACCTTCCTAAACCCGAAGGCGCGGGAGTTCTTTACCGACTGGGAGCGCGCCGCGGACGACATCGTCGCCATCCTGCGCTCCACGGCAGGCAAGAACCCCTACGACAAGGACCTCACCGACCTGATCGGGGAGCTCTCCACCCGCAGCGAGGAATTCCGCGTCCGCTGGGCCCGGCACGACGTCAAGCACCACCGCACCGGCCGGAAGCGGCTCCACCACCCGGTGGTCGGGGACCTTGACCTCAGCTTCGAGGCGCTCGAGCTTCCCGGCGACCCGGGGCTGCGCATCAACGTCTACACGGCAGAGCCCGGGACGCCCTCCGAAGACGCCCTGAAAGTCCTCGCGAGCTGGGTTGCCACCCAGCGGAACACTGCGCCGGTCCCCCTCCGCGGGATCCAATGACCGCCAGCGCCGGGGGCTATCTTTAGTCCATGGTGTCAACTGGCCGGAGCGTTCCGGGCGTACCTGATCCCGATCCCGGGGTCTTCGGCTCAGGGCTGGTTGATGAGGCCGCCCGGCTTGACGCTGCGCTGCCCGACGGCGATTGGTCCGTTCCGCCGCCGGGCGCCGTCCGCGGCGAATTCCTGGCCCCCAGCGGCGCGCTGGCGACGCTGTCCATGGGCGACCCGGGCAATCCGCCGGTCCTGCTGGTTCCGGGGGCCACGGGCTCCAAAGAAGACTTTGCTTTGATGCTCCCGGAGCTCGCCGCCGCCGGCTACTTTGTGCTCAGCTGCGATATCGCCGGCCAGTACGAGTCGGCCGCCGCCGGCCCCGAGCACCTGCACCCGCCCCGGGCGCACTATGACTACCCGCTGTTCACCGACGACCTGATCGCCCTGCTTGACGCCGGGCACGGCGCCGCGCACGTCGTCGGATATTCCTTCTCCGCAATCGTCGCACAAGTGGCCTTCACGCAGCGGCCCGAGCTGTTCCGCAGCCTGACCCTGCTCAGTTGCCCGCCGGAAGCGGGAAACAGTTTCCGCGGGATCCAGCGGATCGGCCGCCTCAGCGGCCGGGCGGGGGCCAGGGTGGGCGCGGCGCTGATGATCTGGGGCATCCGCAGCAACGTGGTCCGGGTGGCACCGAACCGGATCCGCTTTGTCCGGTCCCGCTTCCGGCTCACCCGCCGGGCGGCCGTGCGGGACATTTTCCTGCTGATGCAGCACGTCCCGGACCTCAGGGCGGACCTGGCGGCGGCAACACTGCCGAAGCTGGTCGCCGTCGGCGAGCACGATCTCTGGCCGCTGGCGCTGCACCGCCGCTTCGCCCAGGCCATCGGGGCGAAGATTGCCGTTTACCGGGGTGGCCACAGCCCCAGCGAGACCTCGCCGCACCAGATGAGCCGCGACCTGATTGCCCTCTTCGCCGACGCCGGTTAGCCCGGCCCGGCCCGTTTGCGGCGCGGTTCCGGGCTTAAGTCCCGCACTCAGCCTCTTGCACCTCGGCCCCGCGCCCCGTACGTTGGGGACAGCGGACGAATGTCTCCGCAGCCGTTGGCCTCCGTGGCCGCCGGAGATCAGCAGCGTTTCAGAAGGATAAAGGCATGGCTACAGGCACAGTTAAATGGTTCAACGCCGAAAAGGGTTTTGGCTYCATTGCCCCGGATGACGGGTCGGCCGACGTTTTCGCCCACTACTCGGCAATCGCTTCCAGCGGCTACCGCTCGCTGGACGAGAACCAGAAGGTCGAGTTCGACGTCACCCAGGGCCCGAAGGGCCCGCAGGCTGAGAACATCCGCCCGCTCTAAGCTTTCAGGAAGACCCGGCCTGCCGGAACACTTCTCCTAGAAGTCCGCAGCAGCCCCTCCGGAGTAATTCTCCGGTGGGGCTGCTGTCTTTCGTCTGCACGCTTGCACCAGCCGCCGCTACACTTTGATGGCACCAACCCCCACCGGAGGCACCCCCTTGATGGTCGAACAACTGATGGCCTTCGCGCTGACCTGCCTCGTGGTGGTCCTGGTTCCCGGACCGGACTTCGCCCTGGTCCTGAAGAACGCCCACCGCGGCCCCGGGTCGGCCGCATCGACTGCCGCGGGCATCATGGTCGGCAACACCATCCTTGCCCTCCTCGCCGTCCTCGGCGTCACGGCCCTTCTGTCGGCGTCCGAAGTGCTCGGCACCATCATCCGGATTGCCGGCGCGGCGTACCTTCTTTACCTCGGCGTTGGCGCCCTGTGGGAAGCCTTCGGCCATGGCCGCCGTGCTCCGGAGCCGGAAGCGGCCCCGGCCGCCGCTGCCGGGCTCCGGTTCCGGGGTGACTCGCCCTTCCTGCAGGGAGTGGTGAGCAACCTGCTCAACCCCAAAGTTGCCGTCTTCTACCTGTCGCTGTTCCCACAGTTCAACCTGGGAGCGCTCCCGCCGCTGGAACAGCACGCGTTGATGGCCGGCATCTTCCTGGCCATCGCCCTGGTCTGGTACGTCGTGCTGGTCCATGCCCTCAAGCGGGTCTCCACCGTCCTGGCCCGGCCCCGCGTGAAGCGGGCCGTCACCGCCGGATCCGGCGCCGTGCTGGCCGGCGTCGGCGGAACGATCCTGACCAAATCCTTGGTCTCTGCCTAGGCCTACCCCACGTGGACCCAGGGCCGCCTGGTGACATCGGGTTCGGCCTCACGCAGCACCTCGCGGGTGACCGGCGCAATTTCCCCCTCCCCGAACGCGAGGAAGCGCAGCAGGTTGGTCAGCGGGTTTCCCTCGGTCCAGCGGAAGTAGATGTGCGGCATCAGGCCGGTCACGTCCCGGATGTGCAGCAGCGCCGACGCGATCGTGTTTGCGACCGCCGGGCCATGCACTTCCAGGATCCGGTAGCCGTGCCTGGTGATGCCGCGGACCTCCAATTCGGTTTCGAAGTCCGAGGAATCGTCSACGAYGACYTCCAGGAACACGGCCCGGTAGTCCAGGGGCAGGTGGCTGACCTCAATCGCGGACTCCAGCTTCTGCCGGTATGCCTCCGCGCTGAGCCGCAGCGGCTCGTGGGCCACAATCCGGAGCGGGCCGTCCAGTTCGTCGGACATAAACTCAAGCGCCTGCCGGTCCAGGTGGACGTGGGTGGCGTGCAGCTCGAAGGAGCGGCGGGCACGCGAGAGCAGTGAGATCACGATGATGCCGAGGATGAAGATCGACGCGATCCGGAGGCCCTCCGGGCGTTCGATGATGTTGGCCACCGTGGTGTAGATGAAGACGACGGCGATAACGCCGAAGCCGATGGTGCGTTTGCGCTGCCGCTGGCGGCGCGCGGACAGGGTCACGGCGACCGCCGCGGAGGTCATCAGCACCAGCACGCCGGTGGCGTAGGCGCCGCCCTGGGCGTCGACGTCGGCGTTGAACAGCCAGGTGATCAAAAACCCGATCAGGGTGAACACCAGGACCAGCGGGCGCACGGCCCGGGCCCAGCCGGGGGCCATCCCGTACCGGGGCAGGTAGCGCGGCACGAGGTTCAGCAGCCCGGCCATGGCGGAGGCGCCGGCGAACCAGAGGATGGCGATCGTGGACAGGTCATAGACGGTGCCGAAGCCTACGCCCAGGTGTTCGTGGGCCAGGAACGCCAGTGCCCGTCCGTTGGCCTGGCCGCCGGGCTGGAACTCCTGCGCCGGGATCAGCACCACGGTGGTGAAACTGCTGACGATCAGGAACGTGCTCATGATCAGCGCGGCCGTGGTCAGCAGCTTCCGTGCGCCCTGGATCCGTCCCGCGGGGTGGTCCTCGGTGTCGTCAGCGTGGCCCTTGATCTGGGGCATCACGGCAACGCCGGTCTCGAACCCGGACAGTCCAAGTGCGAGTTTCGGGAACACCAGCAGGGCGAAGCCGACTGCCAGCAGCGGGTTGCCGTGCGAAGTGGAGATGGCCTGCCACCAGTTGTCCACCGCCACGGGATGGGTCAGGACCTCCCAGAGGGACGCCGCGACCACCACCACGTTCAGTCCCAGATACAGCCCGACGATGACGACGGCGACGCCGATGGCTTCCTTGAAACCGCGCAGGAAGACGGCCGCCAGCAGTGCCAGCAGGATCAGGGTGATGGTCACGTTCTGGCCCTGCAGCCACCCCGGCGCCATCGGGTTCTGGACCAGGTGCGCGGTGGCGTCGGCGGCCGAGAGCGTCATGGTGATCATAAAGTCGGTTGCGGCGAAGCCAAGCAGGACCAGCACAAAGAGCTTCCCGCCCCAGCGCGGCATCAGCCGTTCCAGCATGGCGATGGAGCCTTCGCCGCGGTGGCTCTCCCCGGCCACGCGCCGGTAGACGGGCAGGGCGCCCAGCAGGGTGATCGCCACGAGGACCAGGGTGGCCAGCGGCGAAATGACGCCGGCGGCGAGCGCGGCGATGGCGGGCTGATAGCCGAGGGTGGAGAAGTAGTCCACACCGGTCAGGCACATCACCTGCCACCAGGTGTGCTTCTTCTCCTCGGCCGCGGGGACTCCGCCGGGGCCCTGGTGCGAGCCCTTGCTGTCCTGCAGCCCCACCAGCAGCCATTTCCGCAATGCGGTCTTCCGGCCGGGACGCGGCGCCGACGGGTCAGCCGGCGGCCTGCTCAGGGTTGTCATGATCTTCCTTTCCTCGCGGCGCCCCTCACGGGCGGACGCCGCACTGTGGCTCTCAATTGCGAAGCTAGCAGCGGCCCGGCCCGCAACCACCACCCCGGGACGGATCTTGATAATTCCTTGACGCCGCACCCCGGCGCCGGACCAGGGCCGGAATGGAAGAATGACTGCATGGCACGTGGAACGCTGCGCATTTTCCTGGGATACGCCCCGGGCGTCGGCAAGACGTTCGCCATGCTCCGCGAAGGCCACCGGCTCCGCAGCGCCGGCGAGGACGTGGTGGTTGGCATCGCCCGCGACCGCGGCCGCCGCGATACCCGGGACCTGCTGGCGGGCCTTGAGCTGATCGATCCGCGGCGTGTTCCCGCCGGCGGGATCGAGGTCGAGGAACTGGACCTCGACGCCGTCCTGCACCGGGCACCGGCCACCGCCATCGTGGACGAGTACGCCCACTCAAACGCCCCCGGCAGCCGGAACGCGCACCGCTGGGAAGACATCAACGAGCTGCTGGCCGCCGGGACCAACGTCCTGACCACCCTGGACGTCCACCAGCTGGCCTCCCTGGCCGACGTCGTCAGCGGGATCACCCGGGGCCGGCGGCCGGAGACGGTACCCGACGGGATCGTCCGGCGTGCCGACCAGCTCCAGCTGGTGGATCTCTCCCCGGACCTGCTCCGGCAACGGCTCGCTGCGGGAAAGATTGTGCCGGCCGACCGGATCGACTCTGCCCTGTCCAACTACTTCCGTCCCGGGAACCTGGCCGCGCTCCGCGAACTGGCGCTCCTGTGGCTCGCGGACCGCGTGGACGAGGGCCTGGCAGCCTACCGGGAAGGGAACCGGATCGACGCCGGCTGGCCCACCCGCGAGCGGGTGGTGGTGGGACTGGCCGGCGGAGCCGACGGCGAATCCCTGGTCCTGCGCGGTGCCCGGCTGCTGAGCCGGGTCACCGGCAACGACCTGCTGGCCGTCCACGTCCGGGCCGCCGGGACGGTGGCCGCCGAGTCGCCGCAGGCCCTCGATGCCCAGCGCCAGCTGGTCCAGGACCTGGGCGGCAGCTACCACGTGGTGGTCGGTGAAGACCCGGCCGAGGCCCTTCTTGATTTCGCCCGGAGCGTCAACGCCTCCCAGCTGGTGCTGGGATCGGCCCCCAAGAGCGCCTGGCACCGTGTGGTGACCGGCCTGCGCGGCGGCGCCCTCGCGGGACGGGTGCTCCGCGGGGCCGGCGGGATCGACGTGCACCTGGTGCCGCTGGACAGCCCGCAACGGGGCCGCCGGCCTGGCCGGCAGGGCGACCTGGGCAGGCTCCGGGTCACTGTCGGTTTTGGCCTGGCGGTGCTGCTGCCCGTGCTGCTCCAGCTGTTCCTGGAAATCAACCCGGACAAGAACCTGGCCACATCCATGCTGCTCCAGCTCACCGGGTCCGTCGCAGTGGCGCTGGTCGGCGGGCTGTGGCCGGCGATCCTCGCGGCGTTGTGGAGCAGCCTGCTGGTCAACTATTTCTCCACCCCGCCGGTGGGCAATTTCGCCATCAGCGACGCCCAGAACGTCCTCGCCCTGGTGGTGTTCGTCGGGGTGTCTGCGGCCGTCGCCGTGGTGGTGGACATCGCTGCCCGGCGCTCCAAGGAGGCCGCCCGGGCGCGGGCGGAAGCAACCACCCTGGCCGAGCTGTCGCGCGGTGCCGCCGGATCGGAGGACACTGTCACCGGCCTACTGGAACAGGCCTTGGACGTTTTCCAGGTCCGCGGCGCGGCCTTGTACGGCCTCGCCGGCGCTGAGTCCGACGACGGCCCGGCGGCGGCGACGGGGCCGCGGTGGCGGCTGCTCGCCGGCGTCGGGGACGTTCCGCCCGTAACCGCCGACGACGCCGCTGCCGCCTCCGACCATGCCGCTGCCGCTGCCGGTCCGCACGGGGACACCGCCGTTGCCGGCCCGCACGGGGACAACGTCGAGCAGATCAACCCGGCCACGCGGCTGGTCCTCTCCGGCCGCGTGCTCCCCGCCAGTGACCGCCGACTGCTGGGCGCCTTCGGTTTGCACCTGCTGGCCCAGCTCGAGAACCAGCAACTGCTGGCCAGCCGCAGCCAGCTCCGGCGGCTGGCCGAGAGCAACTCCATCCGGACCTCACTGCTCCGCGCGGTCTCCCACGACCTCCGGACCCCGCTGGCCGGCATCAAGCTCGCTGTGGGCGGGCTGCGCCAGACCGGCGTCCGCTACACCCGGGAAGAGGAACAGGAACTGCTCGAAACCATCGATGAGTGCTCGGACCGGCTCGATGCCCTGGTGGGCAACCTGCTGGACATGTCCCGGATCACCTCCGACACGGTCACCCCGCTGCTCCGCCCGACGCGCTGGTACGAGGTGGTCAGCGGCGCCCTGCACGGGATTGACGCCGGCCGGGTCCGGGTGGAACTGCCCGCCAACATGCCCGAGGTGGATGCCGACCCCGGGATGCTCGAACGCGTCATCGCGAACATCGTCGAGAACGCCGTCAAATACGCCCCGCACTCGGACATCGTCCTGACGGGCACCGCGGGCGGTCTGGGCGCCGGCGCAGTCGCGGGCCGCCCCGCCGGAGAAATGCGGATCATCGACCACGGCACGGGGGTCCCCGCGGAGCAGGTGGTGGAGATGTTCCGTCCCTTCCAGCGGCTGGACGACGCGAACCGGGCCACCGGCGTCGGCCTCGGGCTGGCCGTCGCGAAGGGGTTCACCGAGGCGATGGGCGGCCGGCTGACCGCGGAAACCACCCCCGGCGGCGGCCTGACGATGGTGGTCAGCCTGCCGCTGTCCGAGGGTGCGCCTGTCGCTGAGCGGCCCGAGCAGGCACCGTTGGAGCCGCAATCCGCCCTGCTGGGACGCCACCACGCGCCGCCGATCCTTTCCTCCCCCACGGACATGCCATGACCGCCGTCCTGGTGGTCGACGACGACCCGTACCTGCTGCGGGCCCTGCGGATCACGCTGCGCGCCCACGGCTACGACGTCACGGCGGCCGAGGACGGGCAGTCCGCGCTGGCGGCCGCGGCCCGGACCCCGCCGTCGCTGGTCATCCTGGACCTGGGCCTGCCGGACATGGACGGCGCCGCCGTCCTGGCGAAACTCCGGGGCTGGAGCCAGGTCCCGGTGCTGGTCCTGTCGGCCCGCCACGGCTCCACGGACAAAGTGCAGGCCCTGGACGCCGGCGCGGATGACTACATCACCAAACCGTTCGGGCTGGACGAACTCCTGGCCCGGCTGCGGGCCCTGCTGCGGCGCAGCGCCGACAGCAAGGAACCGTCCGTCGTCGCCACGGACGCGTTCACCGTGGATCTCGGCAAGCACCGCGTCACACGCGGCGGCGAAGACATCCGGCTCACCCCGACGGAGTGGAAAATGCTGGAGGTCCTGGTGCGGAAC
>NZ_JBFTNO010000058.1:0-27253 GCF_056397525.1 Arthrobacter sp. 05L45_2
CTCGGTTAGATTAGTCGAGTGATTACCCCCAACGCCTCCGTCCGTAAGGCCGTCATCCCCGCTGCGGGCCTCGGCACCCGCTTCCTTCCCGCCACCAAGGCGATGCCGAAGGAGATGCTGCCTGTGGTCGACAAGCCGGCCATCCAATACGTGGTCGAGGAGGCGGTGAACGTTGGGCTCAACGACGTCCTGATGATTACCGGACGCAACAAGCGCGCCCTCGAGGACCACTTCGACCGGGTCCCGACGCTGGAGGCGACCCTCGAAGCCAAGGGCGACACCGCCAARCTGGAGTCCATCCAGGCCGCCAGCAACCTCGGCGACATCCACTACGTCCGCCAGGGCGACCCAATGGGCCTTGGCCACGCCGTKCTGCGCGCCAAGCAGCACGTCGGATACGAGCCGTTCGCCGTCCTGCTGGGCGATGACCTCATTGACGCCCGCGACGAACTGCTCAGCACCATGATCGAGGTCCAGGCCAAGACCGGCGGCTCTGTCGTGGCCCTGATCGAGGTCGAGCCGTCGCAGATCAGCGCTTACGGTTGCGCCGACGTCGAGGTGGTTGAAGGCGAAGAGTACGTCCGCATCAAGCAGCTCGTGGAAAAGCCCGACGCTGACGAGGCCCCCTCGAACCTGGCCATCATCGGCCGCTACGTCCTGCACCCCGCCGTGTTCGAGGTCCTGGAGCGCACCGAGCCCGGCCGCGGCGGTGAAATTCAGCTCACCGACGCCCTGCAGGAACTCTCCGCCGGGCAGGGCGAGGGCTACGGCGTGTACGGCGTCGTCTTCCGCGGCCGCCGCTACGACACCGGTGACAAACTCAGCTACCTCAAGGCCTGCGTCCAGCTCGCCTGCGACAGCGAGGACCTCGGCCCCGGCCTGCGGGAATGGCTGCCCGGCTTCGCTTCCGGCCTGACCAAATAGTCCCGTGGGGGGCAGCTTCACCTGGCCGGTGACCCTGGAATGCGGGGACCTGGTGCTGCGGCCCATCCGCTACCGGGACCGCAAGGAGTGGAGCGCCCTGCGCGCCCGCAACGACACGTGGCTTGCCCCCTGGGAGGCGTCCAATCCGGTGCCCGGCGGCGGTTTGCCCGACTACCGGCAGACGGTGCGGTCGCTCAAAGCCCAGGCGGCCCAGGCCACCGCGCTGCCGTTCGTCATCACCGCTTGGACGCCCGGATTCCGGGAACCRGTCATCGTCGGCCAGCTGACCGTCTCCTCGATCGTGTGGGGCTCGGCGATGATGGCCACCCTGGGCTACTGGGTTGACGAAAGCCGTGCGGGCCAGGGCATCGCCCCCACCGCGGTGGCGATGGCGACGGACCACTGCTTCCGGACCCTCGGGTTGCACCGGATGGAAATCAACATCCGCCCGGAGAACGGCCCGAGCCTGCGGGTAGTGGAGAAACTCGGGTTCCGGGACGAGGGCTACCGGCCGCGTTACTTGCACATCAACGGCCGCTGGGCAGACCACCGGACCTTCGCTCTGACGTCCGAGGAAGTGCCCGAGGGACTCCTGGCCCGGTGGCTGAAGAGCAGCCCCGGGCGGGCGCCGGAAACTCCCGCCTGACCAGCAGTTTTGACATAAATCCAGTGATTTGCCAGTTGCCTCGCGACACACCGCCGGCAATGCCGTCCGCTCCGCCGTCTTGCTCATACCGTTTTGACTGTGGACTTCCCTCTTAGCAGCTCAGTGATCCTTGTCATTGCTGTTGCGCTCTGGATCGTATGGGTCGCTCCCTACATGCTCCGGAACGGCCGCCCCCAGCTGCAGTCTGCGGGGGAGCTCCGGATGGATGCCGCGGATGTAGGAAAAGCAGACCCCCAAGCCGGGATCGTCATGAAGATGGCGGCCCCGCAGGAGACATCGATGACGAGTACGCAGCGCCCCTCACCAGCTCCCGCTCCCGTTGAGCACGACGCCGGCCGCACGCCGGCCGCCCCGGCGTTCCGGATCCGCTACGGGCGCCTGAGTGTCGCTTTGGTGGGGCTGGCCTCGCTGCTGACCGGAGTGGTTGCTGCCGGCCTGCGGCTCTTCGGCATTGGCTCCGGTTGGCTGCCTGCGGTGGCCCTGTTCGTCGGGGTGGCCGCCGTCGTCCTCCTCCGCAGGCTCGCTGTCCGCGACCGCCGGCGCAAGGTCAACGCGGCCTTCCGCTCGGCCATGGGCGCCCCTGCTGGCAGCTCCGCCGCAGAGGCAGCCCGGCCCGACGCCCACCGCCCCGAGGCTCCCGCCAAGGAAAGCCCGCTCTTCGACGCCGAGGCCGGCGCACCGGCTCCCCAGCCCGCCCCGAAGCCGCTGACCGCCGAGGAACTGCGCCAGGCTGCCATGGCCGAGGCAGCCGCCTCAGGCGACACCTCTGTCCGCCGCGTCGGCGACCCGTCCACCGCGGAAGGAGCCAGCTGGGAACCCGTGCAGGTTCCGAAGCCCACCTACGTGGAAGCGCCGAAGGCCGAGCGTGCCGCACCGGAACCCCTGGACCTGCCGGAGGCGCCGAAAGCCGTCGGCAAGCCCTCCCTCAAGCAGGGGACCGTCCGCCAGCCGGAAGCGCCCGCTGCCGAGCCGAAGCAGCTTGGCAAGGGTCAGAGCGCGCTGAGCAACCTCGACGACGTTCTCCAGCGCCGCCGCGCCTGACGCAGTTTTCCGCCCCGGGCAGCCGACGTACCGGCCGCCCGGGGCTTTTTTGTCTCCGGCTGGAGGTAGCCTGATCAGCATGACGAGGATTTGCGTTGCCGGGGGAACCGGACAAGTAGGCCGCGAGGTGGTGCGGCAGGCTCTCGAGGGCGGCCATCAGGTGGCCGTCCTGAGCCGCCGCCCGCCGATGCAAGGCACCGGCAGCAACACCGCGGGGGCCGAGTATTTCCGTGCCGACGTCTCGACCGGTGAGGGGCTGGCCGCCGCGCTGGAAGGGGCCGACGTCGTGATCGATTGCCTTGAAGGACGCTCGGGAAAGGCCATGAAGGGCTTCGCCGACGGCGGGGCGCGGCTGCTCGCTGCAGCCCAGGACGCCGGCGTCGCGAAGGCGGTCCTGTTGTCCATCGTCAATTGCGACCGCAGCACCTTTGGCTACTACAAGTCCAAGGCAGCCAAGGAACGGGTCTACGAGCACTCCGGCCTCGAAACGCTGACGCTGCGGGCTACACAGTTCCATTCCCTGCTGAGCGGACTCTTTGGCGCCGGTGCCAGGGTCGGGGTGATTCCGGTGGTGCGCGGTGCCCGCTTCCAGCCGATCGCGGCCGCAGAAGTCGCCGCAGCTCTGCTGGACGCTGCCGTTCAGGCGCCGGACGGTACTGGCCACCGGGTCAGGACCATCGGGGGTCCGGACATCGCCGCGATGGGCGAACTGGCCGCCACCTGGAAGCAGGCATCAGGCTCACGCGCCAGGGTGGTGGCATTTCCGCTGCCGGGCGGGATGGGCAGGTACCTGCGTGCTGGCCTGAACCTGGTCCCGGAAGGGCGACACGGCACTCAGTCATTCGCGGGCTGGCTGGCAATGAACGCCGATAGTTTGTAGCCTAGGAACGTTGATTGCGCCGTTCCCACGGGAGCGGCGTTGTTGCGGGGCTATAGCTCAGTTGGTAGAGCGCTTCGTTCGCATCGAAGAGGTCAGGAGTTCGAATCTCCTTAGCTCCACAATTTGCAGGGGTTTTTGAATCCCTGCGTGCACGGAATAAACACTTTGCTAACACTTTGAGCCGACCGGCGACCCAGTGGCGCTCGATACCGAGCGTGAGGGCTTCATCAGACCCTTTTCCTATAGACCTTGTTCGGCACGGGTCCGGCAGGTCTGACGGTCTACCTGCTCTCGGTGTCCGGGCTTTTGGACTCTGACCACGCGGCCCAGTCCTGCGGATGGATGGAAGGCCTGCCAATGAGGTAGCCCTGCGCGGCCGTCATGCCGAGCGACGCCACTGCGGCGAGTTCTTCGGAGGTTTCGATGCCCTCGGCGATCACCGTGGCCCCGATGCGGCGGGCGAACTCGACCATGGCTGCGCCCAGGGCCTCCTGGCCCTGGTTGTCGTCGATCCCCGCGATGAGGCTGCGGTCCAGTTTGATGATGTCGGGCCGGAGATGGAGGATGTGGCGCATCGAGGCGAAGCCGGAGCCGGCGTCGTCCACGGCGATGCGCAGTCCTTCTCTCCGTAGCGGATCGAGCGCGGCCGTCAATGGGGCGTATTCGTTGACTTCAACCCGCTCTGTCAATTCGAGGACAATCCGTTTCGGCGGCAGGCCCGACCGGCGGAGGAATCCGGGCAGTCGCGGGTCCAGACACGTCTCCGGGGAGAGATTCAGGGCTACGTAAATAGTCGGCGGGAGGGCCGGGGCGGTCTCCAGGGCCTTCTCCATGGCGGCGAATTCGAGTTCGCTGAGCAACCCGACAATAGCTGCCTCGCTGAACCAGAACTCCGTTCCGGCCGTACCCTCATCGACGAAGCGGGTCAGTGCCTCGACCCCGATCAGGCCACCGGTTTCGAGACTGCGGATGGGCTGGAATGCAGTCAGCAGCCGGTCCTGGTCGAGCATCAGCTGGAGTTGTTCGCGGTTGCGGGAGTCGATGGCCTCCCGTGCCGTCAGTGGCGGGAGCAGCCTGCTCGTTCCCTCGAACCCGGCGGGGTGGTCCTGCCCTGCCGGGCGGACGGTGCCGGAGACTTCCACCCACACGGCACGGCCGTCCCGGTGCCGGCACCGTGCCACGACTCCGGTCCAGGCCGGCCCCGGCGCCTCCGCCACTTCGGACTTGGCGCGGGCCAGATCGGCGCCGTCGATGACCAGGTCACACCGCTGGCCGAGCAGCTCTTCCGGGGCCCATCCCACGATGCTCTCGCTGGCCGGGCTGGAAAACGTGAAGAGTCCTTGGTCGTCCACGGCCCAGACCCATTCGTGGCTGGTGGTCAGGACGGTATCCATCAGCTGGGCGGTCGCCCTCGTGCGCCGGCCCTCTGCCCGGTGGCGTTTCCGGAAACGGACGGCGAGGACGACAGCCATGGTGACAGGCGCCAGGATCAGGAGGGCGGCCAGCAACTGGTCCCTGGGCTCTTCCAATAAGCCGCTCGGATCAAGGATCAGGACCGCGGCGCCGATCAGGGCGAACACCAGCTGCACAACAAGGACCACTACCAGGACGTCCCGCACCCGCGACGCCGAATGTTTGACCGCCATGCCACTACCCCCAGGTTGGTGCATTACGCGTACCGCCGCGGGCCCGTAAGGCGCCGCGGTGAGCAGCCCGCCATTGAACGGCTCAACGCGAGCGTACTACGACACCGCCAGGCCACGGGAGGGGACGGGAAAAGACTCGCTGTGCCGCTTCTGATGACCTGCCGTTCCTAGGACGGTCGGGTTAGAGCCAGGACCGGCGTCGGGCTGCCGCCTTTTTCCTTAGACCTCCCAACCCATTGTCGAACACCTCTGGCGATGGAGGGGACGCTAGACAATAAAACGAGTGTGGATTGCGGCTGGGCTAGCTCCTCGGCGTGGTCTTTCCAGGCACCGCTCAGTACTGTCCAGTAGGATCTGCTGAATATGTGCAGGTTCAAGTTCACGTTGAAAGTTCCGGTTGCAAAGGTCTGCACCGTACTCACCGCCGCCGCCCTCGTGGCCGGCGTGGCTGCGCCCACCGCCAACGCTGATGACACGCCGCCGTCCGGCTATCCATCGTGGGCCGACGTCCAGGCTGCCAAAGGCAATGTCGAGGCCAAAGGCGTTGAGATCCGGAAGATCAACACCCTCCTCGACGGGCTGCAGCAGCAAGCATCCTCCTTGGGTGCCGCAGCGGTGCGGGCGGGCCTGGACTACGCCGTCGCACGCAAAAACCTGGATGCCTCGAGCGTGAAGCTCGCATCCTTGAAGGAGAAGACCGCAGCAGCCCACGCCGCAGCCGACAAGCTGCATCGGCAAACTGGCTCCCTGGCCGCACACGACTACATGGGCGGGGGCACGGACCTCGGGCCGTTCTCGGTGATGGACACCCTGCAGAGCAAGGACGGGCTGCAGAAACTCGACGTCCTGCAGATGGTCACCCTGCGGACCACGGACCTGTACAACAGCTCCCGGGCCGCGGAGGCGGCAGCGGCGTCCCTGGATGCCCAGCAGTCCGTCGAGCAGGCTGAGAACCAGAGGCTTACCGACGAGGCTCAGACCAAGCTCTCCGCGGCGCAGGACGCCCAGAAGGCGACCCAGCAGAAAGTGGACGAGGAAACGAAGTACAGCGGCACCCTCACCGCGCAGCTGGCCGCGCTGAAAGGCACCAGCGCTTCGGTCGAGCGCAACTACCGCGCCGGCGTTGAAGCACAGGCAGCTTATGAGGCGCAGCAGGAGGCCCGCCGGCGTGCGGCAGAAGCCGCCGCGGCCGCCGCCGCAGCTGCGGCAGCTGCGGCGGCCGCGGCCGCAGTGTCGGCGGCTGCTCCGGCATCTCCGCCTCCGCCGGCCGCCGTGGTGACCCCCGACATCCCCGGCGGAGCCGTCAACGATCCCGCCGGCGCCCAGTCCTACGCCTCGAGCCAGCTCGGCGCCCACGGCTGGGGCGGGGACCAAATGGGCTGCCTGCTCAAGCTGTGGAACCAGGAGTCGAGCTGGATGACCAACGCCACCAACCCGTCCAGCGGCGCCTACGGCGTCGCGCAGGCCCTCCCGCCGGAAAAGTATTCGTCCACCGGATCCGACTGGCTGACCAGCTACCACACCCAGATCAACTGGGGTCTCGGCTACATCGCCGGCCGCTACGGATCACCGTGCGGAGCCTGGGACCACGAGGTGTCCAACAACTGGTACTGACCTGGCCGGTCGGTCCTAACGGGACGTGATCTTGATGCCGGCAACCGCACCCGTCCAGGCGCCCGTCGGGTCCGACCGGGTCAGTTGCGCGCTGACGTATCCGCTGCGCAGTTGAACCATCTGGCTACGGGTTCCGCTGCAGTCGACCTCCAGGACCGTGTGTTCGGTTCCGCTCTCAGTGTTCTGGGAGATATAGATCTGCGCATGGGGAATGCCGACACACGCAGCCGTCACGACGTGCGGGCCGGCGGTCCTCACAGTGGCGGCTTTCCGGAAACCGACCGACGGCCCGTCCGCCGGACCTGCGTCGGACAGCACCACGGGCCCTGTCGCGGTATCCAGGCGTTGATGGAGCACGGCATAGTTGGCGGCGTCGACGCCCAAAACCCCTGGATCCTTTGCGGCTGCGGTGGGAGCCGCCCGGACCGAAACGGCCGTGGACTGGTGCGAACCGGCGTCGTCCTCGTAGGTGCAGGCCGCAACGCCCCCGGCGAGGATCACGCCGATAATGGATGCGGCAGCGCCGCGGACAGTTCGATTTCCCCCGAAACCAGACATGGGCCGAGTCTACGGTCTGCGGGTCGCATGGCAAGGCGTGGCCCGGCCCCGCATCGTCATTCGGCCTCCCGTAGGGGAAACTGGCGTGTTGGACACTCCACAAGTACGACCGGAAAGAGGACCACCATGACGCTCAAGGAGCGGCTCAAAGACGACGTCGTCGCCCACATGAAGGCGGGCAACAAGACTGCGCTGACAACCGTCCGCAACGTCCTCGGGGAGATCGGCACCCGGGAAAAGTCCGGGAAGACCCCGGTTGAGCTCGACGACGCCCAAGTGACCTCGCTGCTGCAGAAGGAAGCCGCAAAACGGCGCGACACCGCCCGGATCTTCACCCAGGCCGGCGAATCCGACCGGGCCGCGGCAGAGGTCGCCGAAGCCGAAATCATCGAGGCGTACCTGCCCAAGGCGCTGACCCGCGAGGAGGTGGAAGCGATTGTTGATGAGGCCATCGCCGCGCTCAGGGCCGACGGACAGGACCTCAGCATGCGCTCCATCGGGGCCGTAATGAAACCCGTTACCGCCAAGGTTGCCGGCCGTTTCGACGGCAAAACTGTCAGCGAGATTGTCCGCGGCCGCCTGGCCTGACCCCGTACCGGGCCACCCTCCGGGTCCGGCCGCGCCGCGGGTCCGGGATAACCTAGGACCCCGAACCAACCCCCTTGAGAGGACAGCGCCCATGAGCCTGATCCGGCTGCATGACGTCAGCGTCCGCTTCGATAACACCCCGGTCMTCCGGGAAGCCTTCTTCCGGCTTGAACCCGGCGACCGGGTGGGCCTGATCGGCAAAAACGGATCCGGCAAGACCACCATCCTGAAACTGGTCATGAACCAGGTGGCGCCGGACACCGGTACGGTCAGCGTCGAGCTCGGAACCAGGGTGGGATACTTTTCCCAGTTCTCCGAATTGAACGGGGACTCGACCATCACCGAGGTCCTCGATGGCCTGTTCGGCGAGATCAAAGCCGTGCAGGCCGAGCTGGCCGCCATTGACGCGGCCATCGCCGCGGAACCCGCCGCGGACGAGTTGGACCGGCTGATCGGGCGGCAGGCCGGACTCTTCGAGGACATGGACCGGCTCGACGGGTGGGACTACCCCCGCCGCATCGACACTGTGCTGACCACCCTGGGCTTTGATGACGCCCACCGCCACTGCGCCATCGACGCGTTGTCCGGCGGCTGGCGCAACCGTGCTGCACTGGCCAAGATCCTGCTCGAGGGCCCCGACGTGCTGCTGCTCGACGAGCCCACCAACTTCCTTGACGTCGCCGGGGTGGAATGGCTGGAAAGCTGGTTCCGCGACTTCAAGGGGGCCGCCGTCGTCGTCTCGCATGACCGGAAATTTCTGGACGCCGTGGTCACCCGGATCGTTGAAGTCGAGAACTTCCACCTGCACGAATATCCCGGAAACTTCGCCGAGTACGTGGTCCAGAAGCAGTTCCGGCTTAAAACCCTTGAGCAGCAATTTGTGCACGAGTCCGAGCTGCTCGCGTTCGAGGCCGAAGGGATCGCCGACCGCCGCGAGGCTGCCAAAGCCGCCAGCCGTGGCCTCGGCAACCAGCTGGCGAAGATCAAGAAATCCCGCACACCCCGGCCCGTGGACCAGATCGTCACCGAGATCTACGGCGGCCTGCACGTCAAGGACGTGCTGTGCCGGGTGGAAGGGCTGGGCAAGTCCTACGGCGCGAAGGTGCTCTTCGAGGATCTGAGCTTCGAAATCCGAAAGGGCAACCGGATCGTGGTCCTCGGCGCGAACGGCAGCGGCAAATCCACCCTCCTCAAAGTCCTGACCGGGGACGAGCAGGCCGATTCCGGTGCCGTGACCTGGGCCAAGGGGCCCGGTTTTGTGTCGTACAACCGGATGCTGGAAGACCTCGACGACGGCGACACCGTGTCTCACGCGGTCAACGCCCTGCCGGACAGCCTCGCTCTAACCGCCACCAAGAAGTCTGTGAACCGGTTCCTGGCCATGTTCCAGTTCTCCGAGGCGGACCTGAAGCAGAAGATCGGGAACCTCTCCGGCGGCCAGAAAGCGCGCGTGGCGATGGCTCAGTGCTTGCTGTCCGGTGACTCAGTACTGCTGCTCGACGAGCCCACCAACCACCTGGACCTCTCCAGTACCCAGGTCATGGAGCGGGCGCTGCTGCATTTCCCGGGCGCCGTTGTGGCCGTCAGCCACGACAGGTTCTTCACCGAAAAGATCGCTACCCGCCAGCTTGTCTTCGGCGAGGCCGGCGCTGCGCCGGGTGAGGTCGGCCAGCGGGCCGCGTAGCCTGAGCGGCGCTTGGCCTTAGGGAGCCGGCGGGAGTCCGGCGCCGGCGGGATAATGGGGATATGGCCGATCAGCGACGCGAGCAGGACCGGGACCCCTGGGAGGAATTCGACCGGCTGGGTCCGGCAGGGGAGGATCGCGTCGCCGGGATCCCGGGCGGGGAACCCAACGGCTTCGGGTTCCGCACCGGGGTCCGGAGTGCCCGTGTGGCCGTCGGGTTCGCCGTGTACGCCCTGGTCCTAGGCAGCGTGCTGGTCCTGGTGGGAGCCGTGTACTTCATCGGCCACGCCCAATGGCTGTGGCTCGGACTCATGGCGCTGATCGAAACGTGCTTCGTCTGGGCCTTCATCCGGTTGGTCGCCCTGGCCCGCCGGCGCCGCCCGAACGGCTAGCCCCGACGCGTAACTTGGCCCACGACGCGCAAAAGACCTGGCGCGGCAGGTAAACCCGCCGCGCCCGGCATTTTGCGCGTCCTCAGGACATTGGCGCCGCGCCGGCTAGAGCCAGCCCTTCCGTTTGAAGATGGCGTACATGATCGCGGCGGTTCCGGCCATAAGGCAGATCGCCATGGGGTAGCCGAAGGTCCAGTGCAGTTCCGGCATCCGTTCGAAGTTCATGCCGTACACACCCGCCACAAAGGACGGGGCGAAGAAGATGGCGGCCCAGGAGGAGATCTTCTTGACCTGCTCGTTCTGCTCCGCGCTGGCCTCATTCTGGCGGTTGGCCGTGAGCGTCCCGTCCAGGGTGAGCGCGTTCTGGAGCAGGTCGCGGAAGGAATCGGCCCGCGAGATGAGCCGCTCCACGTGGTCCTCGACGTCGCGCAGGCTGTGCTGCAATTCCGTGTCCACGTTGTATTTCTCGAACCCGCGCCGGAGCTGCTGCATCATGGCCGGCAGCGGGTGGATGGCGCGCTGGAAGTGGATGACCTCGCGGGCGAGTTCGTAGATGCGCCGGGAGACCAGGGGGTCGCCGCTGAAGAGCTGATCCTCGATCTCGTCAATGTCGTTCTCCAGGCCGGCCACCACGGGGACGTAGTCGTCCACCACCTGGTCCATCAGGGCATAGAGGACGGCTTCGGGGCCGTGGCACAGCAGGTCCGGGCGGTGTTCGAGCCGGCGCCGGACCTGGCCGACGACGGCGGTCTCCGCATGCCGGACGGTGACCACAAAGTTGCGGCCGGTGAAGACATGCAGTTCACCAAACTCCACGGTCTCGGTCTCGTCCAGGTACCTGGCCGGCCGGAGCACGGTGAAGAGGTTGTCATCGTAGCGTTCGAGTTTGGGGCGCTGGTGGGCGGAGATCGCGTCCTCCACGGCCAGGCCATGCAGGCCGAACTCCGCGGCGACGGCGGCCATCTCCTGTTCGGTCGGCCGGTACAGTCCGATCCAGGCCATGCCGCCGTGTTCGGCCATCGTTTCGAAGGTCTGCTCGAGGCTGCTCGGCTCGGCACGGCGGACGCCGTCGACGTAGACAGCGTTGTCAATAATAGTCACGGGGCCATTATCCCGTCTTTTCCTGCGGATCCGGCCCGCCGCGGCGCGGGACGGCCGGGGACCAGGGCGCTGCCCTGGGCCAGCCTGCTGATGAGCGGCTCGGTGCGGTACGGAATGTGCGTGTGGAGGGCAAGGACGGTCTCGGTCCGGATCACGCCCTTGATTCTCAGGATGGACCGCAGGGCCGCCTGCAGGTTGTGGGTATCGGTCGCCACCACGCGGCACCAGACGTCGCCCCTGCCGGAGATCTCATGGACCTCAAGGACCTGGGGGATCRGGCGCAAGGCCCCCACCACGCCGTCAAGCTCCCGGTGGTTGACCTCGATCGTGACGAAGGCGACGACGTCGTACCCCACCGCCTCCAGATCGATTTCACGGCCGCCGTCGTGCAGGAGGCCCGAGCGCAGCATCCGCCGGACCCGGGACTGGGCGGTGTTCCGGGCGATCCCCAAAGCGTCGCTCAATTCGCCGATCTGGATCCGCGGGTCCTTGATGAGTTCGAGCAGGATTTTCAGGTCGGTAGGGTCGAGGCTGTTCAAATCATCACTCCGGTTCATCCGTGGTATCCGCGATTGACGGTTTTGCTCAATTTTGGCACAAAACTTGGCTGGTTCGGTCACTGATGCCGCATTCTGTAGGTATCCAACTTCGCCGGGCCGGCGCCTCCCCACAGGGAACGCGTGCGGCCCGCATCAATGCAGCAAGGRCACCGTTATGACCGTCTTCAGCGAACTTCGCATGCGCCCCACCACCGCGGACCGCTGGGGCTGGGACGCGTCCGTCACCGCCCGGCTGGTGATGGCCGGCGTCGTGATCTTCACCCTGCTGGTTGGCGCCAACCTCGCGACGCCGCTGTACCCGCTGCTGCAGGCCAAACTCGGCATCACCCCGCTCGATGTCACGGTGGCCTTCTCCGCCTACGTGCTCTCCCTGGTGGCCACCCTGATCCTGGCCGGCCACTGGTCCGACCACATCGGCCGGCGGGCGGCCCTGGTGCTGGCGGTGCTGGTGGGCCTGGCCGGGGGATTCGTCTTCGCCAACGCTGACAGCCTGCTGTCGCTCTCCGCCGGCCGGGCGCTGCAGGGCGCCGCAGTAGCGCTCGCCACGGGGGCCAGTTCGGCGGCCCTGCGCGAACTGCTGCCCAGCCGTCCCGAATGGGCCTCACGGTTCACGCTCCTGGCCTCGGCCGGCGGTGTGGCCGCAGGCCCGGCGATCGGCGGGGTCCTCTCCGTCCTCCCCGGCCCGACCTCTACGCCGTACTACCTGCACTCGGTGGTGCTGCTGGCGCTCCTGGTGCCGCTGTACCTGCTCAAGGCCCGGCCGGCCATTACCTCCGTAGGCGGTCCGCAGCCACTGAAGGTCCTGGCGCCCCGCCGCCCCTCGGTATCGAGCGAGGCCCGCGGCGCGTTCTGGCTGGCCTCGGCGGTGGGCTTCCTCAGTTTCGCGGTGTTCGGCTTCTGCCTCTCGCTCGCTCCGGGCTACTTCGCCCAGATTGTCCACGCCGACTCGCGGCCGCTGATCGGGCTCYTCGCCGGGCTGACGCTGGCGGCTTCGGCTGTGAGCCAGCTGCTGGCCGTGCGCGGAYGCTTTGTGGTGCCCGTCGGCCTCACGCTGCTGGCCGGATCCGTGCTGCTGATCGCCGCGGCCGCCGCGTGGAGCAGCCCGTGGCTGCTGATCGCCGCCAGCATCACCGCCGGCCTGGGCCAGGGAGTGTCCTTCCGGACGGTCTTCAACGATGTCGCCGGCAAGGTGGAGGCTTCACGCCATGCCCAGATCATCAGCACTGTCTACGTCATTACGTACCTTGGCAGCGCCTTCCCGGTGATCGGGCTGGGACTGGCAGCCGCCGCCGTCGGCCTGCACACGGCCGTCGCCGGATTCGTGGTGCTGTGCGCCGCCTTCGCCCTCGTGCTGGCCGCCGTGACGTTCCGGAGCGCCCTCCGCGCCGGCGCCTGAACGGCCTCCGGCTAATCCGGCAGGGGGCCGTGGTTGCCCTGGATGTGGGCGAAGACCAGCGTGGTTTCGGTGTGGCCCACCACCGGATCCGTGGCGAGGTTGTCCAGCACCCAGTCGCGCAGGTCCTCCGTGGTGGCAACGGCAATGTGCAGCAGGTAGTCCACTGAGCCCGACGTGTGGAACGTGGACAGCACCGCAGGAAGCTTGGGGACCCTGGCCGTAAAGCGGTCGATCTGCTCGCGGTCATGGGCCCGCAGCCGGACGGCGATCAGGGCCTGCACCGAACGGCCCACGGCGGCAAGGCTGAGTTTGGCCTCGAAGCCCTGGATGATTCCGCGCTCGGAGAGCGCCCGGGTCCGCATCAGTGCCGTGGAGGGCGCGATGCCCACCAGCTCGGCCAGTTGCTTGTTGGAGATCCGGGCGTCGGCCACCAGTGCGGCCAGCAGGCGCTCGTCAATGGCGTCCAGGGGTTCGCCGGCCCCGGCTCCTGGCCGAACATTCTTCGTGGTGCTGCTCACGGATCCTCCTTGATGTGTTGTGCATTCATCATAAACGGCACTATCCGGCAGTTCCATTCAAAAGCCCTACAAAACTCCGAATTATTGCCAGATACTTACCGCATTCAACGGTGAATATTCATAAGGAGTACGGTGCTTTCTCAAGACTCGCTGGCGGTCCACGCCGGCCGCAACGGCCTGACGGAACTCGGCGTCCACGCCGTCCCGATCGATCTCTCCACCACGGCTCCGCTGCCGTCGGTCCACGACGGCGGTCTCGCCTATGAACAGATGGCCACCGGCGGCGCACACCTGGACGGGCAGAGCACCGTCTACCAGCGGCTCTGGAATCCCACCGTCGCCCGGTTCGAGGAGGGTGTGGCCGTCCTCGAGGCCACCGAAGAAGCCGTCGCCTTCGCCACCGGCATGGCCGCCCTCAGCGCGGTGCTCCTCGCCGTCGTCGCCACCGGAAAGAAGCACGTGGTGGCGGTCCGTCCGCTCTACGGCGGCAGCGACCACCTCCTGGCCTCCGGTGTGCTCGGAACCGAGGTCACGTTCACCACCCCGGACGGGATCCGCGCGGCGCTGCGGCCCGACACCGGGCTTGTCATCCTGGAGACCCCGGCGAACCCCAGCCTGGAACTGGTCGACATCAGCGCCGCAGCCGCGGCGGCGGACGGTGTGCCGCTGCTGGTGGACAACACGTTCGCCACCCCAGTGCTCCAGCAGCCGTACCGGCACGGTGCGGCCATGGTGCTGCACAGCGCCACCAAGTTCTTTGGCGGCCACGGTGACGCCATGGGCGGCGTCGTCGCGACGGGTCCCGAGTGGGCCGTCCGGCTCCGCCAGATCCGCGCCATCACGGGCGGAATCCTCACGCCATGGCCCGCGTACCTCCTGCACCGGGGGCTGGCCACCCTGCCGGTCCGTGTCCGGGCGCAGCAGGCAAGCGCGGAAAAGGTCGCCGCCGCCCTGTCCGGGCACGGGCTGATCCGGCGCGTCTTCTACCCGGGGCTGCCGGAATGCGACCCGCAGGGCCTGATCGGAACCCAGATGGCGGGAGCTGGTTCACTGCTGGCATTCGAACTGGCCAGCGCAGAGCACGCCGAACGTATTCCGGCGGCCGTCAGCATGATCACCCACGCTGTTTCGCTGGGCGGCATCGACACCTTGATCCAGCACCCGGCCGGGTTGACCCACCGCCCGGTGGCCGCGGACGCCAAACCGCACGCCAGCCTGCTGCGGGTTTCCGTGGGGCTGGAGGACCCGGCGGATATCGTTGCCGACCTGGTGCAGGCGGTCGAAACGACCCGCTAGCGGTCCGGCCGGGGCGCCTTGGGTGCGGAAGAGGAGTAGGCCGGCCAGGATCAGGACCAGCACCTGGGTTAGGGTCAACGCCAGCCCGGCGACCATCAGCACCGTTCCCGCCACCAGCACGTTGCGCCGGCCGAACCGCGCCGTCAGCCCCGCAGCCCAGCGGGCGGACACGGTCCCGGAGAGGTAGGCCAGAAAGATCAGGCTGATCATGGAGGCCGGCAGGCTGAATGGCTGACCCGAAAGCCGGAAGCCGAGGTAGTTGTAGACCGCCACGAAGCCGCCCATCAGCAGGAAAGCCTGCACGTAGATGGCCAGCAGCCGCGGATTCCGGGTGTGGCCGGCCAGCGTGGTGAGCGCCCCGCGGACGCCTCCCGCGGCCATGGCCGTGAAGTTCCGTGCAGGCGGGACCAGCACCAGGAACAGCACCGCGGCGGCGGTGGCCATCACGGATACGGCCAGGGCCGCGGCCCGCCAGCCCCAGAGCTCGCCGACCGGTCCCGCCACAAGCCGGCCCGCCAGCCCGCCCAGGGTGGTGCCGGCAACGTAGGTTCCGGCCGCCATCGCGGCATGGGCCTTGTTCACCTCCTCGTTGAGGTAGGCGATCGCGATGGCCGGGATTCCTCCCAGCGCCATGCCCTCCAGCGTCCGCAGGACCAGCAGCACCGCGAAGCTGGGAGCCAGGGGCGCCAGCAGCCCCAGGACCGTAGCGGCGCAGATGCCCCAGGCCATGGCCCGCACCCGCCCGATCCGGTCGGCCAGGAAGGACCACGGAAGGACCGTAACGGCAAGTCCCACCGTGGCGAGGGAAATGGTCAGGGCGGCCTCGGCAGCCGTCACCCGCAGTTCCCCGGCGATCAGCGGCAGCACGGCCTGSGKRGAGTACAGCTGCGCGAACGTGGCGACGCCGGCGAAGGCCAGCCCGGCAAGGATCCTGCGGTAGGCCACGGAACCTTTGGAGTGGCCGGCCGGCGCCGGGGCCGGCGGACTCGCCCCGGGAACGGCCGCAGGTGCCGCCTGGGCGCCGGCGGTGGCCTGGGGGAGCGGATGGCTGGGCATCTACCCAGAGTAGGCTGAGCAAAGACATGCTTCCAATGCATGTTTTCGATGGAATCGATAGCTATGACGGAACGATCGGAGCCCGCCATGGACGTGGAGCACAAACAGCTGGTCCAGTTGCTGCCCCTCCTGCCGTTGCTTGCCGAGCTGGGCCGGACCCAGCACATTACGGGCACGGCCGAGGTCCTTGGGCTGCCGCAGTCGACAGTCAGCCGGGGTATTGCGCGGGCCAGCAGCATCATCGGGACGGAACTGCTGCTCCGCGACGGACGCGGTGTCCGGCTGACCCCGGCGGCCCGGGCGCTGCTCCCGTATATCGAGGCGGCGCTGGAGGAGTTCCGCAGCGGCCTAGACCTGGTCCGGCACGAGTCCGACGTCGTCCGGGGCCGCATCGCCGTGACGTTCCAGCACACCTTCGGCGAGGCCATGCTTCCCCTACTGATTAGCGCTTTCCGCGGCCGGCATCCCCAGGCCGCCTTCGACCTGAGCCAGGGGGCCCGGGACGGCTGCCTCGCAGAACTGGCCGCAGGCGACGCCGATCTCGCCCTGACCGCGCCCGTGGCCGCACCGAGCCGCCTGATTTCCTCCGCTGCCCTGTACCGCGAACCGCTGCGGCTGGTGGTGCACCACCGCCACCCCCTGGCACAGCGACGCAGCGCCCGCCTGGCCGAGATCCGGCAGGACCCGTTCGTGGCCATGGGGCCGGGCTACGGCATGCGCTCGCTGACCGACGCGCTCTTCAGGGAGGCCGGCTTCCGGCCCAGGATCGCGTTCGAAAGCCAGGRCTCCCACACGGCCAGGGGCCTGGTCTCCGCCGGGCTCGGGGTCAGCATCCTTCCGCCCGGCGGGCTGGCCCCCGGACGGCACACTCCGGCCCAGCCCGGGGACCTGGGCTGGGTCGAACTGGCTCTGGACTCCGGGCTGGCCTTCCGGGAGATCGGCCTGGCGTGGCGGGAACGGCGTGGGGGAGCCGACGCGGAGCCGGACCCCGTCCGGCTCTTCCGCGAACTGGTCCTCACCGAGGGGCCCGCGCTCCTGGCCGGCTTCGTCCGCGGACGCTCGGGGAACTGAACCTGCCGCGGCCTCAGCCCAGCAGCGGGGCCAGAACCTCCGCGACGGAACCCGGCCGTGCCTGCTGCCAGCCTGTTCCGGCCCAGAGGTTCAGCCGCTCGGGATCCCCGGCGCCGGCCGCGGCAGCACGGAGCGGGGCCGTCAGGTGGTGCACGGCCGGGTAAGAGGCCGGCGCGTCGGGGTGGTCGCGGACGAACTCATTGACCAACGCCCGGGCCGCCCGCCCGGTGAAGGCCCGGGTCACTGCGGTCTGTGTGAAGTGCGGGCTGGCGAGGGCGTCCTTATGCAGTTGGCGGGCACCGCTCTGGTCCGTGCGAAGCAGGGCCGTGCCCAGCTGGGCGGCCTGGGCCCCCGCGCCCAGCACCTCGTCCACCCCGGCGGTGTCCATGATCCCGCCGGCCGCCACCAGCGGGAGCTCGACGGCGGCCCGCACGGCGGCGATCAGCTCGGCGGTCGTCCCGGGAACGGCGCCGGCCGGTGCTGTCGAGCCCGACGCCGGCAGGAAAGCCCCGCTGTGGCCGCCGGCGCAGCCGTGCTGGACCACCAGCGCATCGATGCCCTGGCCGGCGGCGTGCCGCGCCTCATCCGGCGTCGTGACCGTGGCAAGCACCATCGATCCCGCCCGATGCAGGGCCCGGACAGCGCCGGCGCCGGGAAGACCGAAAGTGAAACTGACCAGCTCCACCGGGTCCGCCAGGAGGGCGTCGATCTTGCCCTGCCATTCGTCGTCGTCGTCGATCCGCAGGGGCGGCAGCTGCACGCCGTAACGCGCGGCATCGGCGCCCAGCCGCAGCCTGAAGTCCTCCAGCTCAGCGAGGACAGCGGCGGGCGGCGGCAGCTGCGCCCGATCCGGGACAAAAACATTCATGCCGAACCGCGCACCGGCCTCCCGCACGGCCCGGATATCCTCCTGCATGGCGGCCACCGTTTTGTACCCGGCGGCCAGGAAGCCCAGCCCGCCGGCCGCGTGGACGGCCGTAACGAAGTCCGGGGTGGAAGTCCCTCCGGCCATCGGGGCGGCGATAATCCGGGTGCCAAAGATCCTCTGCGGCATTGCTCACTCCTGTCCGACATTCAGTAGGCTGGTCCGGTGACCCATTCTGACATCCCCGCCCCGCCCGCCGCCGCTACCGGTGCCGTGATCGGCCTTGACATCGGCGGCACAAAGACGCGCGGCGTCCGGTTCGAGACCGGCGTCGCCGTGGCCGACGAATCCGTAGGCAGCGCCAACGTCCAGAACGTCACCCCGGCAGAAGCCGCCCGCAACCTGGCGGACCTCTTCGCCCGGATCGGCGGGGGAAACGTTGCCCAGGTTTACGCCGGCGCAGGGGGAATTGATACCGACGACGACGCCGCCGCGCTCGCCGCCCTGATCGCCCCACACGCGCCGGGCGCCAAGATTACTGTCGTCCACGACTCCCGGCTGCTGCTGGCGGCCGGCGGGGCCAGCACCGGCGTCGCCGTGATCGCGGGCACCGGCTCGGCCGCGTGGGGCCGGAACAGCCGCGGCGACGAGGCCCGGGCCGGCGGCTGGGGCTACCTGCTCGGTGATGAGGGCAGCGGCTACTGGCTGGGCCGGGAGGCCGTCCGCCACAGTCTGCGCCGGATGAACCAGGGCCTGGAACCGGACGAGCTGACCCGCGCCCTCCTGGCCTCCTGCGGGACGGACCACCCGAACAAGCTCATCGCGTTGTTCCATTCGCCGGACACCGGCCGCCGCTACTGGGCCCAGCGCGCCCGGCTCGTTGTGGAAGCCGCCGACGCCGGCCACGCCCCAAGCCAGGCCCTGATCGTCCAGGCCGGCCGGGACCTCGCTGCCATGGCTGAGCAGGCGGTGCGGCAACTCGGCATCGACGGCCCGGTCATCCTGGGCAGCGGGCTGGGCATGAACGTGACACGCCTGCAGGAATCCTTCCGCGCAGCCCTGGCCGGCGCCGGGATCACCGACGTCCGGGTGCTGCAGCAGGAACCCGTGTTCGGAGTGCTCCAGCTCGTCGCCGAGCAGGGCTAGCCTCCGGCCCAGCTTCCCCGACTCAGCGCCGGCGCCGCGGCCGCAGCGGCACTCCCGGCAGCGGCGGCGCGGGGATCCGGCCAGCCTCGGCACCGGCGTCGGGCCCGTGCCCGTGGACCAGTCCAAAGCGTGCCCGGGCCGCATCCGCGTCCGGGAGGGCGGCCTGGGCCTCCCAGTCCAGCCGCGACTGCTCGACTTCCTCATGGCTGCGGCCGACGAAGTTCCACCACATCAGCAGCTCTTCTTCGAACGGTTCACCGCCAAGCAGGACAAAGCGGGTACCCGGAGCCGACTCGACGTCCAGGCTGGTGCGACCGGACCCGAGGTAGCCCAGCGGCCCCGGCAGCACCTGCTGCCCGTCCAGTTCCACGCCGCCGTCGAGCACTAGGACAGCGTGTTCAAACTCCGGGTCCAGCGGCACGCTGATCCGGCCCGCGCAGCTGATATCAGCACCGACGATCGGTGTGTACACCGTGGCCGGTGACCTGGTGCCGGCCAGGGCCCCGACAATCACCGTCGCGGCGTACCCGTCCCCTTCCACGACCGGCAGCTCCCGGTGCTGTTCGAAGGCCGGCGCGCGGTGCCGCTCGGCTTCCGGCAACGCCACCCACAACTGGAGTCCGCGCTGGAGCGGCAGCCCGGCGTCCGCGGCCGCGGGAAGCACGGCGAACTCGGAGTGCGAGACGCCGTTCCCTGCCGTCATGATGTTCAGCTCACCGGGCCGCACAATGACGTCGCTGCCCACGCTGTCACGGTGCCTGATGGTCCCCGCCAGCGGCCACGTGACGGTCTGCAGCCCGGTGTGCGGGTGCGGCAGCACGGACATGGCCACCCGGTCCGGCCCGAAGCTGTCCAAAAAGCACCAGGCGCCCACCGTCGGCAGCCCGCGCTGGGGCAGGGTGCGGGAGACGGTCATGGCACGGACCCCGCCCAGCGGAACCTCCCGGGCCGGCCACAGCTCAAGACACGGCCCGCTGGCCTGGCCCTCCACTGTTCCGGCGGGAGGGCAAACTTCTTCGGGCGGAAGCACTTCGAGGTTGGTCACCCTCAAACTCTAGGGCCGAACCCGGAGTTCCGGCAGGGCCGGCGCCGCGCGGATAAGCTTGATCAATGACCCTGTCCTTCGATACCCGCCCGGCCGCCTACGCCCTCATCGTCCGCGACGACAGCCTCCTGCTGGCGTACTGGAAACAGGGCGGCCGCGAAGGCTGGACCCTCCCGGGCGGCGGCCTGGACCTCGCCGAGCACCCGGTTGACGGGTGCCGCCGGGAAGTCTTCGAGGAAACCGGCTACGACGCCCGGATCGGCGCCATGCTGGGGATCGACGTCGGGCACTGGCCCGCGGAGACCCGGCTGGACGGCGGCCGGCGGGACTTCCAGTCGCTCCGGCTGGTCTACGAGGCGACCATCACCGGCGGGGAGTTGAGGCACGAGGTAGGCGGCAGCACCACCCACGCTGCCTGGATCCCGCTGGACGACGTGGCAGGGCTGAACCGGGTGTCCCTGGTGGACGCCGGACTCCGGCTGTACCGCGAGCGGCCGCTGGACGGAAAGCTCTCCTGAGAAACCCCTAGCCACCCGCGGCCCGGCCGGTTACCCTTGGAAAACCGCGGCCGCGACGGCCGCCGGACAACCGGGGAGGTGGAAGCAATGAATGCAACGGAACTGCGCGCACAGCGCACAACTTCACGCCACATCATTATTCCTGCCCCGGCACTTCGCATCTCCTAGCCCCTCCAGCTGGCCGGTCCATTCCGAGCACAGCGGGCATTGCGCCGCCGGGCCCATCAAAGGGTTTCCATTGAATTCTGAGCGCAGTCATGACACCGGCCTCCAGGGGCCGGTCCGCTATGGGTTTACCGATGCCGTAGCGGAACTTTTCACCACCACCCCCGTCCCGGGCGGGACCAGCGCGGGCCGGGTGGTCCGTGTGGACCGCAACCTGGTGCTGGTCGCGGACCATACCGGTCAGGCGCACCTGCCCTATCCACGCGCCGGCGTCCTGCCCGCCACGGGCGACTGGGTCTGGCTGGGCAGCAACCCCGGGGGCGAGCCCATCATTGCGGGGGTGCTGCCGCGCAGTTCGGAACTGAGCCGGAAGAAGGCCTTCGAGGCGTCCTCAGAGGCGCAGGTCCTGGGCGCCAACATGGACATCGTCGGCGTCGTGGTGCCGGTGGACCGTCCGCTTACCCACAACAGGCTGGAACGCACACTGGTCGCGGCCTGGGACTCCGGCGCCACGCCCCTGGTGGTGATCACCAAGGCCGATCTCGCGGACGTGGCGGACGACGTCGTCGGGCAGGTGATGATGCAGGCCGCCGGCGTCGACGTCGTCACCACCTCCGCCGAACAAGGCGACGGCCTGGACGCGCTGCTGGCCTACCTGCCTGCCGGCGGGACCATTGTGCTGCTGGGGCCTTCGGGCGCCGGCAAGTCCACCCTCATCAACGCCCTTGTGGGGTTCGAGGTACAGGAAACCGGAGCCGTCCGGGCCGGGGACGGCAAGGGCCGGCACACCACCACCTCCCGCGAACTGGTCCCGCTGCCGGGCGGTTCGGTGCTGATGGACACACCGGGGGTCCGGGGCTTCGGCCTGTTCGACGCCGAGGACGGCATGGAGGAGGTCTTCGGTGACCTGGAGGACCTCTTTGGCCGGTGCCGCTTCGCCGACTGTGCGCACCACCGCGAGCCCGGTTGCGCCGTGCAGGACGCGCTCGCCGACGGGACCCTCGATGAGCGCCGCTGGACCAGCTACCTGAAGATGCAGCGCGAACTCGCGGCCCTGAACCGGCGCCACGATGCGGCGGCCCGGCGCGCCTACCAGCGGGAGTGGCATCAGAAGGTGGTGGTGGCCAGCCGGAGCCAGCGGGCCGCCGAGCGGTTCAGCCACGACCAGGCCGGCCGCGGAAAAGGCAAGCCCAAGGGCAACCGGAAGGGCGCCGACTAGGCGCGGAGCCGGGCGGCACCCATCCGGATTCCGCCCGGCCCCGAATGCCGGGGGTAGCCGCAGCACATGGGGCAATCGGGGCCGGTTTGTCCCAAACGATGCCCCGACTTTGTCCCAGGTGGCAGCTACGCTGGGTCATACCCGCTTTACAGCCAAAAATCAGGATGCATATGATCAGTTGGCTGGACCGTCCCATGTTGCCGCCAACAGTTAGGTAAGCCCCGGAATGGCAGAGGCCATGATCGAGTTCCAGAGCGTCACCAAGCAGTACCAGGGCGGCCAGGCCGCCGTCGACGATCTGAGCATGTCCATCGACAAGGGCGCCATCACGGTCTTCGTCGGTCCGTCGGGCTGCGGGAAGACCACCTCCCTGCGGATGATCAACCGCATGGTCGAGCCGACGTCGGGCACCATCACCGTGGACGGGCGGGACGTGACCTCCGTCCCGGCCGCGCAGCTGCGCCGGTCCATGGGCTATGTCATGCAGTCCTCCGGCCTGATGCCGCACCGGTCCGTGCTGGACAACATCGCCACGGTCCCGCGGCTCAATGGTGTGTCCCGGGCGGACTCCCGGAAACGCGCCGAAGAACTGCTCGACGTCGTTGGTCTCGCCTCCGTCCTCGGCCGGCGCTACCCCTCACAGCTCTCCGGCGGCCAGCAGCAGCGTGTGGGCGTGGCCCGGGCGCTGGCGGCGGATCCGCCGGTGCTGCTGATGGATGAGCCCTTCAGCGCAGTGGATCCGGTGGTCCGCGACGAGCTGCAAAAGGAACTGCTCCGCCTGCAGCGCGACCTCGCCAAGACCATCGTGTTCGTCACCCACGACATCGACGAGGCCACGGTCCTGGGTGACAAGGTGGCGGTCTTCGCCGGCGGCGGCAAGCTGGCGCAGTACGCCGCGCCCGAGGAAATCCTCCGCGCCCCGGCCAACGACTTCGTCGCCTCTTTCGTGGGCCGCGACCGCGGCTTCCGGCACCTCGCGTTCAGCGCCTCCGACGGCGTGACCATCCACCCGGTGGACACCGTCCGTGCCGGCGAGCTGGGCTCCGGCGCACCGGGCGCCGATGAGTGGCAGCTGGTGGTTGACGACGACGGCCGGCCGCTGGG
Source organism: Arthrobacter sp. 05L45_2 (assembly GCF_056397525.1). Taxonomy (NCBI): domain Bacteria; kingdom Bacillati; phylum Actinomycetota; class Actinomycetes; order Micrococcales; family Micrococcaceae; genus Arthrobacter; species Arthrobacter sp. 05L45_2. The sequence goes on from NZ_JBFTNO010000058.1 coordinate 23,055, forward strand.
CTGGTGCGCGCCGGGTGCCGGGCGGGAGACTGTCCCGGGAGGCTCGCTATTCCACAAGGGCGAGACGCTGCGCCGCGCCCTGGACGCCGCGCTGTCCTCACCGTCGGGACGCGGCGTCGCCGTCGACGCGGACGGCCGGGTGGCAGGCGTGATCTCGGCCGAAGAAGTACTCGCCGTGATCGAAGCGGACCGCCGGGTCCGGCAAGGTGCGCGCTGATGCAATGGTTCCTGGCCAACAGCGGGCAGGTCTTCAGCCTCGCCGGCCAGCACCTGGTCCTGGCCATCCTCCCGATGGTCTTCGGCCTGCTGATTTCGATTCCGCTGGCCCAACTGGCCCGCCGGAACCGGACCCTGCGCACCGTCATCCTGACGGCGTCGTCGCTGCTGTACACCATCCCTTCGCTGGCGCTGTTCATCATCCTGCCGACCGTGCTGGGCACCAGGATCCTGGACCCCGTCAACGTTGTGGTGGCCCTGACGATCTACGCCGTGGCGCTCCTGGTTCGCGCAGCCCTGGACGCCTTCGACTCGGTCGATGAGGATCTCCAGCAGGCAGCCGTCGCCATGGRCTTCAAACCCGTTGCGCGCTTCGTCCAAATCGACCTGCCCCTGTCCCTGCCCGTGCTGTTTGCCGGCCTGCGGGTGGTGTCGGTCAGCAACATCTCCCTGGTCAGCGTCGCCGCACTGCTGGGCATCGGCAACCTCGGAATGCTCTTCACCTCCGGCCTGCAACGGGACTTCGTCACCGAGGTGGTGGTGGGCATCATCGCCATCCTGGTCCTGGCACTCGTGATGGACGCGCTGCTGGTCCTGCTGGAACGGCTCCTGACGCCCTGGACCCGCGCCAGCGTCGGGAAGACCGGCACGTCCGGGGAACCCGCAGCCGCCCGGCGCCTCGCTGACTCCACGGCGGGGGCGTCCGCATGAGCAACGTCTTCACCGATACCTTCGCCTGGCTGGCTGATCCCGAAAACTGGTCCGGCAGCACCGGTATCCCCGTGCGGCTGGCGGAGCACCTGCAGTACACCGGGCTGGTGATGCTGATCGCCACCGCCATCGCGCTTCCGATCGGCCTCTACGTAGGGCACACCGGCCGTGGCCGGGTGGCCGTGGTTGCCCTCGCCGGTGCCCTGCGTGCGCTTCCGACTTTGGGCCTGCTGACGCTGTTCGTGCTGCTGGCAGGCATTGGTCTGATGCCGCCGGTCTGGGCCCTCGTGATCCTGACCGTTCCGCCGCTGCTGGCCGGCACCTACGCCGGGATCTCCAGTGTGGACCGGAATGTGGTGGACGCGGCCCGGGCCATGGGCATGACCGAACTCCAGGTCCTCTTCCGGGCCGAGTTCCCCAACGCACTCCCTGTGATGTTCGGCGGCTTCCGCACCGGCGTCCTGCAGGTCATCGCCACGGTGTCCGTGGTCGCGTACATCAACCTCGGCGGCCTTGGCCGGTATCTCTTCGACGGGCTCGTCCTCTCCGACTTCCCCCAAATGCTCGGCGGCTCGCTCCTGATCGCGGGGCTGGCCATTGCCGTGGACCTGGTCCTGGTCCTTGTCCAGCGGCTCTTCCTGACCCGCGGGGCCGCCAAAAAACCAAACCGCCGCCAGCAGGCAGCGGTTGATCTCACAGACCCCGCGACCGCGGAGACTGTTGTCCAAGGAGGTACGTCATGAAGGAAAACCGCCAACGAGCACTTGGCAGACGCGCATTCGGCGGCCTGGCCGCCGGCGTCGGACTGGCCCTGGCCCTGTCCGCCTGCGGGGGGTCGTCGAACCCGCTGTCCTCGGCACCTGCCAGCGGCGGTTCCTCCGGCGGAGCCGGCGGGGCATTGGTCATCGGGTCGGCCGACTTCACGGAGAGCCAGATCATCGCCGAGCTCTACGCCGGGGCCCTCAACGGCGCCGGCGTCTCGGCCACCACCAAGCCGAACATCGGCTCCCGCGAGGTCTACTTCAAGGCCGTGCAGGACGGCTCAGTCGACGTGATTCCCGACTACAGCGGAAACCTGCTGCTGCACGTGAACAAGGACGCGACTGAGATCTCGGCCGACGACATCGCCAAGGCCCTGCCGRGCAAGCTTCCGGACGGCCTGGCCGTGCTGGACGCCGCCAAGGCCGAGGACAAGGACGCCATGGTGGTCACCAAAGCCACCGCGGAGAAGTACAAGCTCAAGTCCATCGAGGACCTGGCGAAGGTCTGCGGCGAGATCGTGGTGGGTGCGCCTGCCACCTTCAAGGAGCGTGCCTACGGTCTTCCGGGCCTGAAGAAGAACTACAACTGCGAACCGAAGAAACTCGAACCCTTCAGCGACGGCGGCGGCCCCGTCACGGTCAAGGCCCTGCTCTCGGACCAGGTCCAGGTGGCGGACATCTACACCACCACGCCGGCCATTGCCGACAACGACCTCGTGGTCCTGGAGGATCCGAAGAACAACTTCATCGCCCAGCAGGTCCTGCCGCTGTACAACAAGGCCAAGATGTCGGACAAGGCGAAGGAGGCCCTCAACGCCGTCTCCAAGCAGCTCACCACCGAGGACCTGATCAACCTCAACCGCGCAGTCGGCGGCAGCGAGAAGCAGAACCCCAAGGACGCCGCGGCAGCGTGGCTGAAAGAAAAGGGCCTGGTCAAGTAGGCCCTTGAAGTAAGCGTTCGACGGCGGCTGCCGGGCCCGGGATCGTGGGCTTGGCAGCCGCCGTCGTTATGTCCGCGGCAGCCTGCGGACGCCCGTATGACGCGGTATCCCGCTGTGAGACAAGTCTCAACGGAAGTACATCCGCCATATGGCATATTTGATGAATGGCAGAATTCAAGCAGTCCACCAAGCTTCATAATGTCCTCTACGACATCCGTGGACCGATTCTTCAGGCCGCCCAGCAAATGGAGGCAGAGGGTCACCGCATCCTCAAACTGAAYATCGGAAACCCGGCCCCKTTYGGRTTYGAAGCGCCGGACGCGATCCTGGTGGACATGATCCGCCACCTGCCGCAYGCCCAGGGCTACAGCGATTCSCGCGGYATYTTCTCSGCCCGCACCGCCGTCTCGCAGTACTACCAGACCCGCGGCATCCAGAACATCCACGTCGATGACATCTACCTCGGCAACGGCGTCAGCGAGCTGATCACCATGTCGCTGATGGCCCTCCTGGACGACGGCGACGAGGTCCTGATCCCCACCCCCGATTACCCGCTCTGGACCGCGTCCGTGGCCCTGGCCGGCGGCCGGCCGGTGCACTACCTCTGCGACGAGGAATCCGGCTGGCAGCCCGATCTTGAGGACCTCGAAGCGAAGATCTCGCCGCGGACCAAGGGGATCGTGGTCATCAATCCCAACAACCCCACCGGCGCCGTCTACCCGGAGGAAACCCTCAAGAAGATCGTGGCCCTCGCCGAGAAGCACGGCCTGGTGCTCTTCGCCGATGAGATCTACGAGAAGATCCTCTACGAGGACGCCGTGCATGTGAACATGGCCAGCCTCACCGGTGATGACGTGCTCTGCCTGACGTTCAGCGGGCTGTCCAAGGCCTACCGGGTCTGCGGCTACCGGGCCGGCTGGATGGCCATCTCGGGCCCGAAGAAGGACGCCGGGGACTACCTCGAGGGCATTAACCTGCTCGCCAACATGCGTCTCTGCGCCAATGTGCCGGCGCAGCACGCCATCCAGACGGCACTGGGCGGCTACCAGAGCATCAATGACCTGATCCTGCCCGGCGRCCGCCTCCTGGAGCAGCGGAACAAGGCCTACGACATGCTTAACGCCATCCCCGGCGTCAGCACCCAGCAGGCCCGCGGCGCGATGTATCTTTTCCCGCGCCTGGACCCTGAGGTGTACCACATCCGCGACGACGAGAAATTCGTCCTGGACCTGCTGCGCCAGCAGAAAATCCTGGTCTCCCACGGCCGCGCGTTCAACTGGGTCCGCCCGGACCACTTCCGGATGGTGACGCTGCCGAACGTGAAGGACCTGGAGGAAGCTATCAACCGCATGGCGGACTTCCTCAGCCGCTACCAGGGCAACTAGGATTCGGGACAGCAGCGCTGCGGGACGTACGTCCGGCGGGCGGGCTGCCCGAACCGGAAAGAGGCTTTGATGGCAGATGTCGTGAACTTCGACGAGCACCCCTCCGAGACGCTGAAGGCTGGCAAGAAGTTCCGCCTTGGCGACGTTGACCCGGGTTCCACCCCGGGCTACGCGGGGGACAAGGC
>NZ_JBFTNO010000059.1:0-14692 GCF_056397525.1 Arthrobacter sp. 05L45_2
CGTCCACCGCGACACCCTCGGCGACCAGCAGTTCGGCGACCCTTCCGGCGTACGGGGACGGCAACTCGACGAGGGACTTGGCGGTCTCGATCTCGCACAGCACGTCATTGACGGCCACGGTGTCGCCAGCCTTGACCTTCCAGGACACGATTTCGGCTTCGGTGAGGCCCTCGCCGACGTCGGGAAGGTTGAACTTGTTCACGGTCATGGAAATCCCCGTCAGTAGGCGAGGGCGCGGTCCAGCGCCTCTAGGATGCGGTCGATGTCCGGCAGGTAGTCTTCCTCCACTTTGGCGACCGGGTACGGCATATGGAAGCCGCCGACGCGGATGACCGGGGCTTCCAGGGAGTGGAACGCACGTTCGCTGACCCGGGCGRCGATCTCGCCGCCGATGCCTCCGAACGTGGGTGCCTCGTGGGCGACGATCAGCCGTCCCGTCTTCCGGACAGACTCCGTGACGGTGTCGAAATCGATGGGCGAGATGGAGCGCAGGTCGATGACTTCGACGCTGTGGCCGTCCTCGGCCGCGGCTGCGGCCGCCGCGAGGGCGACGGGCACCAGCGGGCCGTAGGCCACGACGGTCGCCTCAGTCCCGGCCCGCAGCACGTGGGCCTTGAACGGGTCGTCGGACTGGCCGGGGGAGGCGGTGTCGACGTCGCCCTTGAGCCAGTACCGCCGTTTCGGCTCGAAGACGATCACGGGGTCCAGGCAGTCGACGGCCTGCTGGATCATCCAGTAGGCGTCCTGCGGGTTGGACGGGGTGATGATTCGCAGCCCGGCGGTGTGGGCGAAGAGCGCCTCGGGCGACTCCGAGTGGTGCTCGATCGAGCCGATGCCGCCGCCGTAGGGGATGCGGATCACCACGGGGACGGTGAGGTTGCCGTTGCTGCGCGAGTGCATCTTGGCCAGCTGGGTGGTGATCTGGTTGAAGCCGGGGAAGACAAAGCCGTCGAACTGGATCTCGCAGACCGGCCGGTAGCCGCTCAGCGCCAGGCCGATCGCGGTACCGATAATGCCAGACTCGGCCAGCGGGGTGTCCACCACGCGGTCTGCACCGAATTCGCCGATGAGTCCGTCGGTAACCCGGTAAACGCCGCCCAGCGGGCCGATGTCCTCGCCCATCAGCAGGGTGCGGGGGTTGTTGGCCAGGGTCGCGCGCAGGCCCTCGTTGATGGCCTTGGCAATGGTCATGGTGGTCATCGCTGCGCCCCCTCCGTGTCGGCCTCGGCTGCTTGCTGCCCGGGGGCGCCGGTCTCATCGGCAAAACCTGCACTGTATTCCTCGAACCACGCCAGCTCTTCGGCCACCAGCGGGTGGGCCTCGGCATAGGTGTTGGCGAAGGCCGTCCGGATGTCCGGGGTTCCGAGGTCATGGATGGTCCGGCGCACATAAGCTGCGAGTTCGTCGCCGTCGGCCTTTACCTGTTCGAAGAACGCGTCATCGGCCAGGCCCTGGGCCCGAAGGTACTTTTCCAGGCGCTCCAGCGGGTCCTTGGCGCGCCAGCTGTCCTCTTCCTCCGAGGGGCGGTACTTCGTGGGGTCATCGGCCGTGGTGTGGGCGCCGACGCGGTAGGTGAAGGCCTCGATCAGCACCGGGCTCTTGCCTTCGCGGGCGCGCTCCAGGGCCCATTCGGTCACGGCATGGACGGCGATCACGTCGTTGCCGTCCACCCGGATGCCCGGGAAGCCGTAGCCCTTGGCGCGGTTGGAGAGCGGAATGCGGGTCTGCACGGCTGTGGGCACGGAGATGGCCCAGTGGTTGTTCTGGCAGAAGAACACAACAGGGGCGTTGTACGAGGAAGCGAAAACCATGGACTCGTGGACGTCGCCCTCGGAGCTGGCGCCGTCGCCGAAGTAGACCATAACGGCGGCCTTGGGTGCCGCCGCGGCCGGCGCACCATCCCCGGCGGCCGCGTTGGCTGCGGCCAGCTTCTGGTCGCGCTGGATGCCCATGGCGTAGCCGACGGCGTGCGGGGTCTGCGCGGCGAGGACCAGCGTGTAGAGATGGAAGTTGGTGTCTTTGGGGTTCCAGCCGCCGTTGGACACACCCCGGAATTGCCGGAGCAGCTCGGCGAGATCGACGTCGCGGGTCAGCGCCACCCCATGCTCCCGGTAAGTGGGGAAGATGTAGTCCTGCGGCTGGCTCGCCCGCCCGGAACCGATCTGCGCCGCCTCCTGGCCGGTCAGCGGCACCCAGAGCGCCAGCTGGCCCTGCCGCTGCAGCGCGGTGGCTTCGACGTCGAACCGCCGGATCTTGGCCATATCGGCGTAGAAACCGCGGAGTTTGCCGGCATCAAGGCGGGCTGCGTACTCGGAAAACACCGGATCGGAGCCGAGGGTCCCGTCCGGGCCCAGGAGCTGGACCATCGGCACGTCCGGGTCGCCCAGCACAGCCTCGGCCTGCGCCTCGCGCTGGTCGTCCACGTCGGTTCCATCGAACTCGGTAGCGGGCAGATGTGTGGCGCCCATACCGTCTCCTTGCCTGCCGCACTCGCATGCGTCGCAATAGCTGGGATATATGCCGGATCAGGAATACATTCCTGATCCGGCATATATTTTGGCTTACTCGTCCCTACTTTATCCGTAGCGGGTTCCCGGCGGGCGTCATGTTAAGCGCTAGGAACGCCGCGGGCCTTTTGTATAGATCGCACACAATTCCAGGAAGCGCGTGTTGGCCTCGGATTCGCCGATGCTAACGCGGACCCCTTCGTTGCCGAAGGCCCGCACGGACAGCGCCCGCTCCCCCGCCAGTGCGGCGAATTCGGCGCTGTTTTCGCCGAGATTGAGCCAGACGAAGTTCCCCTGGGCGTCCGGAACGAACCATCCCAGATCCCGCAGCCCGGCCGTCACGCGATCGCGCTCCTCCACCAGGCTTTGTACCCTTTCTACAACCTCGTCAAAATGCTCCAGCGAGGTGACGGCGGCGACTTCGGCAATCTGGGATACCGCGAAGGGTGTAGCCGTGACGCGCAGGTGCTGGGTGAGCTCGGGGCGCGACACGCTGTAACCCACGCGCAGGCCGGCCAGGCCGTGCGCTTTGGAGAACGTGCGGAGCACCACGACGTTCGGGTGTTTGCGGTACATCGCGATGCCGTCGACGGCGTCCTGGGCCCGGACAAACTCCTGGTAGGCCTCGTCAATGACCACCACAACGTCCGACGGGACGGTTGCCAGGAAACGCTCGGTCTCCCCCGTGGTGAGGATGGGCCCGGTGGGGTTGTTCGGGGTGCACAGCAGGATCACCCTCGTGCGCGCGGTCACGGCAGCAGCCATCGCGTCGAGGTCGTGCCGGCCGTCTGCCAGCAACGGGACCTGGACACTCTCGGCACCGGCAAGACCAACGCTGATTGGATAAGCCTCGAAGGACCGCCAGGCGTAGATCACCTCGTCGGCCTTGCCGTCGTCGTTCTGGCCTGCGAACGTGGCCAGAAGCTGGTTCAGGGCGCCGAGGCTGCCGGCACCCGTGACGATGTCCTCGGCGGGAACGTCCAGGAAGCTTGCCAGCGCCCCGCGCAACTTGCTGCTCAGGGGGTCCGGGTACCGGTTGAAGTCTGTCTGCGCTGCGATGGCCTGCTGCACTGCAGGAATCGGGGGCAGGGGGTTTTCATTGGAGGAAAGTTTGTAGCTCACGAGCCCCTCGACCGGAACCGGGGGTTTGCCGGCCGCGTAGCGGGGAAGGAGGTCTACTACCGGCCGCGGGCGGATCTCGCCGGCCTGGTTGTCTGATGAAGTCATGCTTCTTAGCCTACTTCGCCCTCCTGCCGGCACAACGGATCATGTGACAGCATGGGGCCATGCGCTCACTTTTCGTGCGGGTCATCGTCAATGCACTGGCCCTGTGGATCGCCAGCTGGATCCTCCCCGGCCTGGACATCTCCACCACCGCAACCACGGGTGCCGTGGCCAAAAGCGGCGTCACCCAGGGCACGGACACGATCGGGATCATCCTGGCGTATCTGTTCATCGGGCTCATCTTCGGGCTGGTCAATGCCTTGGTCAAGCCCTTGGTCAGCCTGCTCTCGCTGCCACTCACCATCCTCACCCTGGGCCTGTTCACGATTGTCATCAACGCCGCGATGCTTTACATCACCTCCTGGCTGAGCGCCTACACTCCGGTCCACTTCACCATTGATTCGTTCTTCTGGACCGCTGTCCTCGCTGCCATCATCATCACGGTGGTCTCCCTAGTGGCAGGCCGGCTTCCGGGCGGCCGCCGGCGCTAACCCGGCACCCCGGCCGGCACAGGCTGCGGGGCCTGCCCGGAGCGCGGCGCGGGACGGGCCGAGGGCAGGCCAGGCCGCGCCGCCGGCGGTGCCAAGGACGGGCCGGTGACAACGCGGCCCGGGCCCGGGCCCGGAGCCGTCACGACGCCCTTCGCGGGCGGCAGTTCGCGCCGCAGGGAAAAGCGCGTCACGGTCGCGCGGCCACCCGCACCCACCACACCGGCGAGCGCGGCAGTGGAAGCCTGCAACGAGGGATCCGTACTGGCCGAAACGGCTTCGGCCCCTTCTGCGTAGTTTTCAAGGTTGTGGCCCGGTCCGAGGCCAAACCCCTGCTCCGGAGGCAGTGCGAGGTCGTTGGTCAGCGTGACCGTGACACGGTCCTTTGTGTCGGCGTTGGCTTGCCCGTCGGCCCCCGGCACCCAGTCGTGCTGGTGTTCAAGGTGCAGGCTGCTGATCCCCGGCTCCGGGGTAATGCCGCCCACCGGTGAGCCGGCGGTCAGGACGTACTTGAGGTCGAATTCGGACAGGAATGCCTTGTCCCGGCTGAGGTTCATGGCGTGAATTCCGCCCTGGCTGTAGCCGACCACTGCGATCTGCTCGCCAGCTTCCGCTCCTGCCTCCCGCATAGCCTGCCGGATGGCCACGCTGGTCGCTTCCGAGTCGTAGCCAAGCCCCTCGGCGATACCGGCCGTGTCGAAGGGGTTTGATCCCGCCGGCAGTCCGCCCAGTTGCGTCCCGGGGATGATGAGCACCCAGGCGCGCCGGATCCCGCCGTCGATCCGAATCACCTCGATGTCACCGCTGTTCCGGCCCACAGCCCCGGCCCGCCGCAGCAATCCGGCCGGGGAGACGTCGACGTCGGCCACCGTTGTATCGCTGCCCACGACGGTGACCGGGCGTGGTTTCAGGAATCCCAGCCCCGGCGTGTTGGCGAGGTCCCGGACGGCTGACCGGACGTCGGCGGGGCCGCCGAGCGCATAGATGGCACCGGCGAGCGGGAACTGCAGGCCCAGGAGCAGCGCCAGCCCACGCGGCGCCATCGCAACGCCGCGTTCCACTTGGTCGCGGACTCCCGGGAGTTCGAAGAGCCCGGGCGCAGAGCCGTAGCCCGGGGCGGAGATGCCCAGCCGGAGCAGCAGGGCATTACGGGACTCGGTGTATTCGTACTCCCGGTGACTGGCCCGGACCCCATTCGCGATGTGTTCCAGCTCGGCCCGCACGGCGCCGACGTCCCGCCCGGCCTCGCCTACCGCGATGATGGCATCGCTGCCGCTGCGGTAGGAATCCTGCTGGTAGTCGAAGAGCGCCCGGCGCACGGCGTCGGCTCCGGCCTCCACGGCGTAAAGCTGGCGCACAATGCCATCCAGGGCAGCCGCGCCCGCCAGCAGCTCCTCGAACTGGAAACTCACGCCGCCGATTCCGCCCCGGATCTGCAGCATCCCGTCGGGCCGCGGCGGAGCAGGACGTGGAACCTCGCCGGACCCGGACGGCGTTACTTCCGCCATCAGTAGCCCGCACGTCCGGAGGAGAGCACCACGTTCCCGGCATGCCGCAGGACCACGCCGGCCGCGTCCTGCAGGTGGTCACGTGCCCGGCGCAACGAGGCCGCCTCCAGTGACATCGTGACGCGGTAGGCGCGGCCGGCCGGAGATTGCCAGCCGTGAAGTTCAAGCTGGCTGAGCCGGGCCAGGGCCTCCCCGGCCTGCTCGGCGCAGGACACCGTCCTGGCCGCCAGTTCCTGCACCTCGTACCCTCGGGAGGCGCACGCTGCAGCCTCTGCGGCCGTAACTGTGGCGCTCATGGTTAGCTACCTTCCCTCGCCGTCTTATTGGTGATTCGACGTTAGGTCCCGGGTGTGGGCCGGGATAAGGCGGCCGGGACACTATGTGGAAAACCTTCCTCGGGCGGGGGTTGGGGAGCGGAAAGCACTCTGCTGGATGTCATACGCAACGGCCCGCTTCAGGCCCGGCGGGACTTCATGAAAGAATTGGACCATGCCTGAAACTGCCGCCACAGCTGAGACCCGCACGCCTTCCGGACGCCTGGCCCTTGCCGCGTCCGACCACCAGATCGCGCTCGGCCCGCTGGACGGCCGCTACCAGTCGGCGGTCGCCCCGCTGGTTGACTACCTGTCCGAGGCCGCCCTGAACCGTGACCGGGTCGCCGTCGAAGTTGAATGGCTCATCCACCTGACCAGCAACAACGTGCTGCCCGGAGCCGGCCCGCTGACAAGCGCACAGCAGGATCAGCTGCGCGCCATTGTTACCGAATTCGACGCCGCGTCTGTGTCCGAGCTGGCCGAGATCGAGGCTGTCACCGTGCATGACGTCAAGGCGGTGGAGTACTACATCGGCCGGCGGCTGCCGGGCATCGGGATCGAACACCTGACGGCCATGGTGCACTTCGGCTGCACCTCGGAGGACATCAACAACCTTTCCTACGCGCTCGGGGTCAAGGGCGCCGTCGAGGACGTGTGGCTGCCCGCAGCCCGCAAGCTCGTCGCCCAGATCAGCTCGATGGCCGAAGCCAACCGTGCGGTTCCGATGCTCTCCCGCACGCACGGCCAGCCGGCGACCCCCACCACGCTGGGCAAGGAGCTGGCCGTGATCACCCACCGGCTGACCCGCCAGCTGGACCGCATCGCCCGGACCGAATACCTCGGCAAAATCAACGGCGCCACCGGCACCTACGCCGCACACGTCGCCTCCGTACCGGGCGCCGACTGGGAGCAGGTCGCCAAGAGCTTCGTGGAGACGCTCGGCCTGGACTGGAACCCGCTGACCACCCAGATCGAAAGCCACGACTGGCAGGCCGAGCTGTACGCCGACGTCGCACGCTTCAACCGCATCCTGCACAATGTCTGCACCGACATCTGGAGCTACATCTCGATCGGCTACTTCGCGCAGATTCCGGTCGCCGGAGCCACCGGGTCTTCGACCATGCCGCACAAGGTCAACCCGATCCGCTTCGAGAACGCCGAGGCCAACCTGGAGATTTCCTCCGGGCTCCTGGACGTGCTGGGCTCCACCCTGGTGACCTCGCGCTGGCAGCGCGACCTCACGGACTCCTCCTCGCAGCGCAATATCGGTGTGGCATTCGGCCACTCCCTGCTGGCCATCTCCAACGTGGCCAAGGGACTGGACCGCCTGGACGTCGCGGAGGCCGTGCTGGCCAAGGACCTGGACACCAACTGGGAGGTCCTCGGCGAGGCCATCCAGATGGTGATGCGCGCCGAGGCGATCGCCGGCGTCGAAGGCATGGAAAACCCGTACGAACGGCTCAAGGACCTGACCCGCGGCCAGCGCGTCGACGCCGCCCGGATGCAGGAATTCGTGCAGGGCCTGGGGCTGTCCGCGGACGCCGAAGCCCGGCTCCTGGCCCTGACCCCGGGCAAGTACACCGGCATCGCGGAGAAGCTGGTCGACCACCTGGCGTAGCCGCAGCCACTCGGATTTAACCTTCCGGCAGGCCGCCGTTTACGCGGCCGTCGAGGACCGGCCAGCTTCCGGGGGAAAGCTGGGACTGTTACCGACACGAGGAGACCCCTTGCCGACCGACACTGAGTCGAGAGCACGGACTATTCCGGCCGGCCCCCGTCCGGCCGCCGACACGGACCCCGGACCAGGCCCACGCCCGGATCCCGACGACCCCCGCGCGGCCGGGCTGAGCCTGATGAGCTTCAACATCCGCTGCGACATCCCGGCGGCCCTTCCCGGCGAGGCGGACTACTGGCCGGAGCGCATTCCCGCCCTGCAGGCCGTCCTGGCCGAGGAGCTGCCCGACGTGCTGGGCATCCAGGAGGGCCTCGAGCACCAGCTGGCCGTCATCGATGAGGCCCTCCCCGAGCATTACCGGATGATCGGCCATGGCCGCGACGGCGGCAGCGCCGGCGAGCACTCCAGCATCTTCTTCGATTCCCGCCGCCTCACGCTGCGGGACTGGGACCAGTTCTGGCTGTCGGACACCCCCGCGGTGGTCGGCTCGGCGACCTGGGGGAACAACGTCACCCGGATCGCCACGTGGGGCCGGTTCGAGGACAACCGCACCGGCCGCGAGCTAATGGTGGTCAATACCCACTTCGACCACGAATCGGAGAACGCCCAGCTGCGCAGCGCCGAGGCCCTCGTGGACCACGCCACGCGCTTTGAACAGGGCCTCCCCACCGTCCTGATGGGCGATTTCAACGCCGACGCCGGCGCCTCCGGGGCGTACAGCACACTGGTGGACAGCGGCGCGTTCCGTGACTCATGGACGGTCGCGCAGGAACGCCTGACCCCGGCCTACGGTACTTTCCCCAACTACAAGGACCCGGTGGTGGGCGAACGGCGCATCGACTGGATCGCCGTCACCCCTGACATCCACGTTGCCGAGGCCGCCGTCAACACGTTCCGGCTCGGCGACCGTTATCCCAGCGACCACGCCCCGATCCAGGCCACCGTCCTGATCCCCTAGGTAATGCCCGCCCGGGCCCGCTTCCCCGCCGGTAAACTCGCTGGCATGAGGCTTTTGCTGATCCGCCATGGGCAGACTCCGGGCAACGTCCTGGGGCAACTGGATACGGCCCACCCCGGGCCCGGCCTGACGGAACTCGGTGAACGCCAGGCGGCCGCCCTGGCCCGCTCCCTGGCCACCCAGCGGATAGGCCTGCTCTACGCCTCGACCCTGCTGCGCACCCAGCTCACCGCCACGCCGCTCGCTGCCGCCCGCGGCCTGGAGATCGAGGTGCTGGAAGGCCTGCGGGAAATCGAGGCCGGTGCGCTGGAGAAACTCACCGACCGCGAATCCCACCTGCGCTACCTGGGCACCGTGTTTGCCTGGGCCGCGGGTGACCTCGACCGGCGGATGCCAGCGGGGCCCAGCGGCCATGACTTCTTCGAACGGTACGACGCGTCCATCGCCAGGATCGCGGCGGCTGCCGCCGGCCGCGGGGACGACGACGCCGTCGCCGTCGTCAGCCACGGCGCCGCAATCCGCGTCTGGACCGGTTTGCGCGCCGGCAATGTCGGGGCAGAGTTCGCCGCGCGGCACGTGCTCGCCAACACCGGCATCGTGGCCCTCGAAGGGGATCCCGACGCCGGGTGGCGGCTGATCCACTGGGACGACAGCCCGGTGGGTGGCCTCGCCCTGGCGGACCCGACGGCCGAAGACCCCACGGGCCGCCCCGCCTGAGCTGAGCCGGGGCCGCGTGCCCACGGCCGGGGGCCGGGAATTCTCGCACCCCTTACGCGGCGGAAACACCACGGAAACGGCGCCTGCCTAGCCTAGGTCTGCATAACCCTTCGGCGAATCGAGGCAATGATGCAGACCAACCCGCGTCTCAACATCAGGCAGGTCCCCTGGTCGCACCCGGTGGGCGCCGACCTGCGGGCTGCCCAGCAGGCGGAACTGGATGCACGCTTTGGCCACGGTGAACACGAGGCCGGGGCGCCGCCGTCGGAAGCCGACTCGGCGGTCTTCCTCGTGGCGCACGACAAGGCGTCCGGCCAGCCCGTCGGCTGCGGCGGCCTCCGGCTGCTTGATGAGCACACCGCCGAGATCAAGCGGCTCTACGTGCTGCCGTACACGCGGGGCTCGGGAGTGGCCAGCTCCATCCTGGCCGCCCTGGAAGGCCACGCCCACGCCCTGGGCATCACCACGCTCACTGCCGAGGCAGGATCGGTGCAGACCGACGGCCGGCAGTTCTACCAGAATTCAGGCTTCACTCCGGTCCCCAACTTCGGACCGTACGTGGGCCTGGACCACTCGTACTGCTTCGCCAAGGCGATCGACTCGCACAGCGCCGCCCACACGGCCATGGCCTAGGGGTTCGCTCAGGTCCAGAAATCGTCCGCTTTGGCCGTGTCCTCGAAATACTCCCGGCCTTCAGCGACTTTTCCGTCGCGGAGCACAAACGTGATGATGGTTCCCATGTCGAGGGTCTTGCCGTTGGCTTCGCCGTGGGTGCGCTGGATCKCTACCGTATGCTTGTCACCGCCAACAATGTCCTCAACGTCGGCCCGGAAATTGCCCTGCGTGCGGGCGCCCAGCTCGCCGAAGTACGCCAGGACGGCATCGCGGCCCTGCTTGGTTCCTGACAGCACGCCGCTCCCCGCAACGTGCCAGACTGCGTCCTCCGCGAAGATCTCGACAAGAGTCGCCATATCCCCTGAATTGAAGGCCTCGTATCCTCGCCGGACCAATTCAACATTCTCTGCGTTTCCCATGATCGGACACCTCTCTACCGTCCTTGGCGGGTCATGCTGGGACGGTTAAAGGCTAGTCCCGGCCCGGGGTGCTGTCGATGGCGAATCGGCCAGCCGGCGCCCGATTCCGCGGGCCGCGGTCTGCAGTGCCGGCACCAGCGCCTGCAGCCGCATTTCCTGCAGTGGAACCACGACGCCGAGGGCCGCGACGGTCCGCTTCCGGGCGTCCCGCACGGGTACTGCGATCCCCCACGTATCGGCATCGACCACCCCGGCCAACTGGGCGAACCCGTCGGCGGCGGCTCCGCCCAGCAGGCGCCGGACGTCACCGGGGCGGAGGGCGCCGGCAGGATCGTTGAACTGGCGAAGATACTCCGCCTGGACCGCGGCAGGCTGGTGGGCCATCAGGGCCAGCCCGGCCGAGGACAGGTGCACGGGCATCCGGCCGGCAACCTTCGCCCGGTTCACCACCGAGCCGCGCCGCGAGAGGCGCTCGACGAACAATGCATCCCAGCCGTCCAGCACGGCGAGGTTCACATTCTGGTGCAGCACCTGCTGGATGTCTTCCATAAACGGCATGGCAGCCTGCCGCAGGGCCAGGGTGGGCGAATTCCGGTTCACGAGTTCCCACAGCCGCAGCCCCAGCCGGACGGACCCGCCGGCGCCGAGTTCCAGCAGCCCGTGCCCGGCCAGTTGCCGGACCAGCCGGTGGGCCGAGGTCAGTGGAAGGCCGGCCCGGTCGGCGAGATCGGAGAGTGGCAGGGCCGAACCCTCAGGGAACGACTCCAGCAGGCGGACAACGCGGTCCACCACGGAATCCCCCGACCCGGAATTTGCCACGCTTCCCGCCTCCGCACTGTTGACCGCCCCGACTGGTGCCTAACGGTGCCAGTCTTCCATTGAACGGTCAGGCGCGCCCGCGTGACGGCGGGACCATCCGCCGCCACGGCGCGGGTGCCAGCACAACGCCGACGCCGACGGCGGCTCCGATGAGGGTCTCCATCAGGCGGTCCCGCAGCAGCGTTCCAGCGGGCACCGGGGCCACCAGGAGGGTTGAGATCAGCGCGAGGGGGGTGACGAACACCTGCGCCAGCATGTACTGCCGGGCAATGAACATCTCGGCGCCGAACTGGCACGCGGCGATCACCAGGACGGTCTGCCAGGGGGCCGGCTGCAGCAGCAGGATCGCCGCCAGCAGCACCAGTCCCAACGCCGTGCCGATGATGCGCTGCACCCCGCGGCTGATCCGGTGCCGGGTGCTGTGCCCGACCAACGGCACAACGGCCGCCACCATGGCCCAGTAGTTGTGGCCGAACCCGAGGCTTCCGCCCACCAGCGTGGCCAGGCTGCCCGCCAGGCCCGCGGCGACCAGATACCCCACAGCTTCCAGGCCCGCGACGCGGCGTTCGGCGGCGTTCAGGCGCGGCGGCGGCGACCACACCCACGGCTGCCGCCGGCTGGGCGCGACGCGGGCGGACAAACCGATCAGCAGCGAGAACACCACCGTCAGGACAGCCACCAGCATGCCCTGCCACAGCGGCGGCTGGCTGGGGATCGAGGCGATGGCCGCGAACGCGAAGATATGGAACAGCGACCCCGCGGGGCGCAACCGCCACCACGCCACCACCAGCGAGCAGCCGCCGGCCACCAGGGTGGTCGCCAGGACCTGCAGCCAGATGGTGCCGCCGGGGGTCAGCGCCAAGGCCGTGCCGGCGCGGGCCGTCAGCGCGCTGAGCAGCATCACGGCCAGCATCAGGGTGCCGGCGCGCAGCTGCAGGACAAACCGCCGGCCGTGGGGCTCGTTGCGTCCGTAGATACCGGTGAAGGCGCCGAACGAAGCGAAAATGGCCAGATCCAGCCGGCCAAGAAGCACCAGGGTGATCAGCGGCACGAAGACACCGACGGCGCAGCGGATCGCGACCTGGTGGTCCTTGTTGGCTGGCGCCACGGAGAACATTTCGGCGAAGAAGTTAGCAGCCTTCACGGACGGGAACGGCCTTTCCTGGCAGTCGGTTGGGGTCGACGGCGGCACTGGCATCCAGCTGAATCGTATGCTTTCCCGGTGGCCTGCGGCCCCTTGGCTTCCGTTCAACGGAAGGGCGGGGCCGGCGGCGGAGGTGGTAGCGTCTATCGGTTGAACCACCCGTACGGCTCACTCCGGAGGACCCATGCTCAAAGGATTCAAAGACTTCATCCTTCGCGGCAACGTGATCGAACTGTCCATCGCCGTCGTCGTCGGTACCGCCTTCACGGCCCTGGTCACCGCGTTCACTACCAACATCGTCAACCCGATCATCGCGGCAGCGGGCGGCGTGGAGACCCAGGGCCTCGGTTTTTCCGTATGGCCCGGCAACGCCAAGACCTTCGTGAACATCGGAGCTGTGATGACGGCGTTCGTAACGTTCCTCATCACGGCCGGGGTGGTGTACTTCATCTTTGTGGCCCCGATGAACAGGATCAACCGGATGGTCAAGCACCGGCTGGCCGCCCCGGAACCCGAGGAGAAGCCCATCCCGGCGGACACCGCGTTGCTGGCGGAGATCCGGGACCTGCTGGCGTCGCTGGCCGGCAGCGGAGCGGGCGCGGCGGATCGCGGCAGCGCGGACGGCGCTGGCGTCGCGACGGATAGCGACGGCGCCGCCGCAGAGTCTCGCGAGGGAGCGGGGTCTCGTGAGGGAGCAGAGCCTGGCCGGACGGCGGAGTTCACCGGCGGACGCTCCCGCTAACCGGGCCGGGCGCGGCAGCGGTGCGCGCGGCCGGCCCGGCGGTGAGGGCTAGGCCGCCTTCGTCATCCTGATCGTCAGGGCTTCGTGCTCCACCTCAACCATGAGGTGCTTGGCCTTGCCAATGTGGTCGCCGTCGAGCTGGAACTCCTGCTCGTGGTCGAGGCTGATTTCCGCGGACTTCCCGGCGAAGTACTCCACGGCCTTGCTCTTGCCCTTCTTGCGGCCGAACATGCCGGCGAGGACGTTGAACCAGCCGAACCTGCCTACCGGGGCCAGGAGCAGGACGTCCAGGATGTTGTCATCGATCTTGGCGTCAGGGAAGACTTCGATGCCGCCGGTGATCTTGCCGCAGTTGCCCACCATAACGCTGCGGATCCGGCGGCGCACCGGGTGCTGTCCGTCGATGCTGATCCTGGCTTTCACCGGCTTGCCGGGCAGGTGCCGGATACCGGCCTCCACGTAGGCGAGCCAGCCCACACGGTCCTTGAGTTCGTCCACGGTGTTCGCCATGATCGCCGCGTCGTAGCCAAGGCCGGCCATGACCAGGAAGACCTGCTCGTCCTCGGAGTGGTCAAGGCGTGCCTTCACCACGTCCACCTTGATGTCGGAGCCGTTCAGGACGTCGTAGCTGGCGGCCACCGGATCCGTGATGTCGACCCCGATGTTGCGGGCCAGCAGGTTGCCCGTACCCATCGGGACCAGGCCCATCGGGGTCCCGGTGCCCGCAAGGACCTCGGCCACACAGCGCACGGTTCCGTCGCCGCCGGCGGCAATAACGACGTCGGCCCCTGCCTCGAGCGCCTCGCGCGCCTGGCCCAGKCCGGTGTCCTCGGCCGTGGTCTCCAGCCAGAGCGGTTCCGCCCAGCCCTGCGTCTCGCAGAGGCGGTAGAAGGAGGCCTTGAAATCCTCGCCGGAGGACTTCATGGGGTTGATGATCACGGCGGCGCGCTTGAGCTGGACGGAGGAGTCCTGTGCGGCATCGGCCTGGACGGATTCGTCCTGCGCGGCATTGGTCTGTGGCATGGTGTCCTTCGGGCGTGTGGGCGGGATGGGTCCCGCAGGGAAATCCTATAGCGAGAGAGCGGTTTTACCGGCCCGGCAGTGCACTGCATGGACGGTGCCGCCTGCCCCTGCGTAGCCAGTCCCGTAATAGCTGCGGGGCAAATCATCATTTCCGGGCCGGGTTGTGCCAGACTAAGCGGGATTTACCGGCCCAGAGGGGACCGGAATCACTCATCTCATTTGGGGGAATGATGACAGAGCGCTCAGATTTTGACGCCAGAAATGAATCCGAGTCCGTTGGGGGCGCCCGGCCGGTTCACGGCCAGCACTGGCCGGACGGGGCGCCGTGGCCGGATTCTCCCGGCCACCGGCAGGCACAGGCGCCGGCCTTCCCGATTCCCGCCGTCCGGGCCGCTGCACCGGAAAACACCGTACGCGGGGTGGTCTTTGCCCTGGCGATGGTGCCGGCCGGCGTCGCCCTTTGGCTGGTCCTATGGAAGCTGGGCTGGATGGCCTCGATCGTTGCCTTCCTGACGGCCGCCGGAGCCGCGCGGCTGTAC
>NZ_JBFTNO010000060.1:0-14609 GCF_056397525.1 Arthrobacter sp. 05L45_2
GTGCCGGGCCCCGTTTAGCGAAACGGGGCCCGGCACGGGGCTAGGCGTTGCCGTCGAAGAGGCTGGTGACGGAGCCGTCGTCGAACACTTCGCGGATGGCCCGGGCGATCAGCGGCGCGATCGAGAGGACCGTCAGCTGCGGGAAGTGCTTGTTGGCGGAGATCGGCAGGGTGTTGGTGACCACCACTTCGCGGGCGCCGGACTCCGCGAGCCGCTGCGAGGCGGGATCGGAGAACACTGCGTGGGTGGCGGCGATGATGACATCCTTGGCGCCGGCGTTCTTGAGCACCTGGACGGCGCCGGAGATGGTTCCGCCGGTGTCGATCATGTCGTCGATCAGCACGCAGGTGCGGCCCTCGATCTGGCCCACGACGGTCTTGGAGACGGCCTGGTTGGGAACGGTCAGGTCCCGGCTCTTGTGCACAAACGCCAGCGGGGCGCCGCCGAGGCGTTCGGCCCACTGTTCGGCAACGCGGACACGGCCGGTGTCCGGGGAGACGACGGTGATGTTGTCCGAACCGACGCGGGTGCGGATGTAGTCGGCGAGGAGCGGGATGGCCATCAGGTGGTCCACGGGGCCGTCGAAGAAGCCCTGGATCTGCGAGGTGTGCAGGTCAACGCTCATGATCCGGTCGGCGCCCGCGGTTTTGTACAGGTCTGCGACCAGGCGGGCGGAGATCGGCTCGCGGCCGCGGCCCTTCTTGTCCTGGCGGGCGTACGGGTAGAAGGGCGAGACCACGGTGATGCGCTTGGCGGAGGCCCGCTTGAGCGAATCGATCATGATCAGCTGTTCCATGAGCCAGTTGTTCAGCGGGGCCGGGTGCGCCTGGATCACGAAGGCGTCGGTGCCGCGGACACTCTCGCCGGCCCGGACGTAGATCTCGCCGTTCGCGAAGTCGTAGGCGTCCAGGGGCAGCAGTTCGGTGCCCAGCTCCTTGGCGATCTCGCGCGCCAGCTCAGGGTGTGCCCGCCCGGCGGCGAGCACCAGCTTCTTCTCCCCGTGTGCCGTAATTTCGCTCATGTTTGCTAGCCCTCTTCTGTCGATGCCGGAGTACTGGAAGATGTTGGGGTGGTGCCGGCTGCCTCGGCCAGCGCGGCGGAGATGGAGCCCGGACGGTGCGAAACCACCCAGCCCTCGGAGTTCCGCTGCTTGGCCAGGGACACGGCCAGGGCGCCTGCCGGGACGTCGCTGCGGATCACGGCGCCCGCGCCGCTGTAGGCGCCGTCGCCCACCTGGACCGGGGCCACAAATACGGTGTTGGACCCGGTGCGCACCCCGGAACCGATGATCGTGCGGTGCTTCTTCTCGCCGTCGTAGTTGGCGGTGATGTTGCCGCAGCCGATGTTGGTGTCCTCGCCGATTTCCGCGTCACCGGCGTAGCCGAGGTGGGAGAGCTTCGAGCCGCGGCCGATGGTGACGTTCTTCGTCTCGTAGAACGCGCCGATCTTTCCGGTCTCGCCGAGGCGGGTGCCGGGGCGCAGGTACGTGAAGGGGCCGACGCTGGCGTTGGCGCCAATAACGGCGCCGGAACCGTGGGTGCGCGTGACCTTGGCGCCCTCGCCGATCTGGACGTCGGTGAGGGTGCTGTCCGGGCCCACGACGGCGTCACGGGCCACGGTGGTGGCGCCGTGCAGCTGGGTGTTGGGGAGCAGCCGGACGTCCTCGTCGAGGGTCACAGTCGCGTCGATCCAGGTGGTGGCCGGGTCGACGACGGTGACGCCGGCCCGCATCCAGGCCTCCACGATGCGCCGGTTGTGTTCCGCGCCGAGGGCGGAGAGCTGAACCCGGTCGTTGGCGCCCTCGACCTGCCAGCGGTCACCGGTCACGACGGCGGCTACCCGGCCCCCGGCGTCGCGCGCCAGGGAGAGGACGTCGGTGAGGTATTTCTCGCCCTGGACGTTGTCGGTGGTGACGTGGGCCAGCGCGCCTCGCAGCGCGCCGGCGTCGAACGCGTAGATGCCGGAGTTGATCTCGCGGATTTGGCGTTCGGCGTCGCTGGCGTCCTTGTGTTCGCGGATGCCTGTGACGGTGCCGTCCGCGCCGCGGAGGATTCTGCCGTAGCCGGTGGCGTCGTCGAGGACGGCGGTGAGGACGGTGACGGCGTTGCCCGCGGCCTCATGCGCGGCGACCAGTTCGGTCAGCAGCGCACCGGTCAACAGGGGCACGTCGCCATAGGTGACGACGACGGTGCCGCTCAGGCCGCCGTCGGGCTGGCGGGCGTCGAGGGCCTCGAGGGCGGCTTCGACCGCGCGGCCGGTGCCGGGAACGTCGTCCTGGTCAACGATCAGGGCCTGCGGGTCGATTCCGGCGATGTGCGAGGCGACCTGCTCGCGTTCGTGCCGGACAACGATGGCCAGTTCACGCGGGTCGATGGCGCGGGCGGCGTTGAGGGCGTGGCCCACGAGCGAGCGTCCGCCGATTTCGTGGAGGATCTTGGGGGTACGGGACTTCATCCGGGTACCGGCGCCTGCAGCTAGGACAATGACGGCGGCTGGGCCGGTGTTCTCGGGGCTCACGTACGGGCTCTCCTTGCTCAGTGGCCTGACTCAGTGCCGCTGCTCGGTGGATCTGGCGGACCCCTGGACATCAGCCCGGTGGTCCACCTTGTTGCCGGCTCGCTTGTTGCCGGCTCGGCACGGCAGCGCCGGACCACTTTCCGGTCACGGCGTCCCGTTCATCCTACTGGACTGCCGCCGCCCCCGGCCCGCCGGGACCGGTTCCTCCCGGCCGCCGGCGCCCGCGGCAGTTCCGCCCATAGGACTCGAACCTATACTCCACGGCTCCAAAGGCCGGGGTGCTGCCATTACACCAGAGCGGACCATGCCATGGCCGTAAGCCTGTGGCACAAGAGTCAATTCTGCCACGAAGGCTGTTGCCGGTGCGACTTGGGGTTTTGGGGCGGGGGTGGGGTGGGGTGGGGTGGGCCGGTGGCTCCGGTTGGTGGCGGGCTCGGGCTCGGCTCGGGCCGCAGGGCGGTAGGGCATGATGGTGCTGTGAGCAACAGCGCAGGAGCGGCCAGGGGGGCGGACCACCGTACCGACCGGCCCACCGGGGAACCTGAACCAATCCGCAAGCCGAGGATGACCGGGGTCCAACGGCGCTCCCAGCTAATCGGCGTCGGCCGCGGGCTCTTCGCACTCCGGGGCCTGGACGGCACGACGCTGGACGAGATCGCCGCCGCGGCCGGGGTCTCAAAACCTGTCATCTACGAACACTTCGGGTCCAAAGAGGGCCTGTACACCCAAGTGGTCGAGCGCGAATTCCGGATCCTGCTCGGCTCCATCAACGCCGCCCTCGCCGAAGAAGCAAAACCCCGCGTCCTGGTCGAACGGGCCGCCCTGGCACTGCTGGGCTACATCGAGGACCGGACCGACGGTTTCCGCATCCTGATGCGCGATGCCCCGCCGTCGCAGCCCGAGGGCGCGTTTTCGACCCTGCTCTCCCAGGTCACCGCGCGCGTCGAGTACATCCTCGCGGACGAGTTCGCCCGGCGTGGGTTCAGCGCCGCCGACGGTGCGATGTACGCACAAATGCTGGTCGGCATGGTCGCCATGACGGGCCAGTGGTGGCAGGACAGCCGGACCCCTGACAAGCGCGAGGTCGCCGCGCACCTGGTGAATCTCGCCTGGAACGGCCTGACCGGCCTGCGAAAAGAGCCGGAACTCAGGAGCGGGGACGGCAGCGCGGCGGAGTAGGCGGCTGGCTGGTGCGGGGTCCGGTTGGGTGGGACGCCGGTGGGTGGGGCGCTGCGTCGCCCTGGACAGACGGACATGCCCATCGGTCCCGAACCCTCCGAACGGACATGCCCATTCTTCGCACCTCAGACTGGACATAACCATCCGCCGCTTGCACCACGGGACATGCCCCGTCGCCCAGAATCACTTCGGACCGACATGCCCATCCTTCGCCCGACCCGACGGACATGCCCATCCCTGGGCTCGGCCATTGGACATCTACCTAATATGCCCATCCGCCAGGGCTGAGAGTGGGCATGTCCGGACACCCCGAAGAACAGGGACGGGCATGTCCATTCTTCGAAGCTAATAACGGACATGTCCATCCGTCGGCGCCAAGACTGGGCATGCGCGGCGACCCCGAGGCACACGGACGGGCATGTCCATTCTTCGAAGCTGGTAACGGACATGTCCATCCGCCGGGGTAAGGATTGGGCACGTCCGGAAGCTCTGAGAGGCAAGGACGGGCATGTCCATCCTTCGAGGCGCAGGACGGGCATGCCCATCCCCCGCAGCACAGGTGCCCTGCCGCGACCGAGCTCACACTCAGGGTGTCACGACGGCGACCCCGCGCCCGGCGCCCCCGCGGCCGCGACACGGCGCCCCCACCCCAATCGGAGCCCCGACCCCGGCCTACTCGCCGAGGACCTCCAGGGCTTCGAGCCATTCGAGTTCGAGGCCTTCGCGTTCCGCGGCGAGTTGCTGCAGCTTGGCGTTGAGGGCGGCGAGTTCGTCGAACTTGGAGGCGTCCCCGGCCCCGGCGGTCATCTGGGCGTGGATCTTGTCTTCCTGCTGCTTCAGTTTGCCCAGCTGTCGGTCGATCCTGTTCTTGGCCTTGCGGGCGTCGCGCTTCTCGGCTTCGGAGGGCCCCGAGGCGGCAACCCCGGCCGCCCCACCAGCCCCGCCACCGGAGGACGTGACCGGGTTGCCGCCGCCGGTGATCGTGGATCCGGCCAGTGCAGCCTCGCGCAGTTCCAGGTACTGGTCCACGCCGCGCGGCAAGGCACGGATCTTGCCGTCGCCGAGCAGGGCCATCTGGTGGTCCGTGACGCGCTCGAGCAGGTACCGGTCGTGGCTGACCACCACCAGCGTCCCCGGCCAGCCGTCGAGCACGTCTTCGACCGCGGCGAGGGTGTCGGTGTCGAGGTCGTTGGTCGGTTCGTCCAGCATCAGGACGTTGGGCTCCCCCACCAGCAGGCGCAGCAGCTGCAGCCGGCGCCGCTCCCCGCCGGAGAGGTCCTTGACCGGGGTCCACTGCTTCTCGTTGGTGAAGCCGAGCTGCTCCACGAGCTGGCCGGCGGTGAACTCCTTGCCGCCGACGTTGAAGGACCGCTTTTCGCGCTCGATCACTTCGATGACCCGCAGGTCGGAGACGTCGTCGAGCTCCTTGACCTCCTGGCTGAGGACAGCGGTGACCACCGTCTTGCCGCGCTTGACCTGTCCGGAGCTGGGCTGGATCTCGCCGTTGAGGAGCTTCAGCAGGGTGGTCTTGCCGGCGCCGTTGACGCCCACCAGCCCCAGCCGCTCACCGGGCGCGAGGCGCAGCGTGATGTTGTCGAAGAGCTTCTCCCCGGCGGAGCCGCCCAGGAAGTCGAGGGAGACGTTTTCGAGGTCCAGGACGTCCTTGCCCAGCCGGGCGGTGGCCATTTTGCTCAGGGCCGTCGAGTCACGCGGTTCGGGGACGTCGGCGATCAGGGCGTTGGCAGCCTCGATCCGGAACTTCGGCTTCGCGGTCCGGGCCGGGGCGCCGCGGCGGAGCCAGGCGAGTTCCTTCTTGACCAGCTGCTGGCGCTTGCCTTCGACGACGGCGGCCGTGCGGTCGCGCTCGGCGCGGGCCAGCACGTAGGCGGCGTAACCGCCGTCGAACGGGTCCATGATGCCGTCGTGGATTTCCCACGTCCGGTTGCAGACTTCGTCGAGGAACCAGCGGTCGTGGGTGACCACCAGGAATGCACCCTGGTTGGGCCGCCAGCGCGTCTTCAGGTGCCGGGCGAGCCAGGCCACGCCTTCGACGTCGAGGTGGTTGGTGGGCTCGTCAAGCATGATGACGTCATGGTCCTCGATGAGCAGCTTGGCGAGGGCCACCCGGCGCTTCTGGCCGCCGGAGAGCGCGTGGACGTTGGCGTGCCAGTCGACGTCGGACACAAGGCCGCCCATGACCTCGCGGATCTGCGGGTTGCGGGCCCACTCATAGTCGGCCTGGTCGCCGACGATCGCGGAGCCGACGGTCAGGTCGCCGTCGAGCACGTCGCTCTGGTCGAGGTAGCCGATGTTGACCTCGCTGCGCTTCGTGACACGGCCGGAGTCCGGGGTGGACCGCATGGCCAGCAGCCGCATGAGGGTCGACTTGCCGTCGCCGTTGCGGCCCACCATGCCGATCCGGTCGCCCTCTTCGAGTCCGAGGGTGATGCCRTCGAGGACGGTGCGGGTTGCATACGAGACCGTGAGGTTCTCGCCGCCGAGCAGGTGTGCCACTGGGAACTGCTTTCTGAGAGGAAATGATCGGGCTAGAAGGGCCGATTATGCTGCCGTACCCCTGACGTATATACAGTCAAAGCTACTAAAGGAGCGTATCGGAGATGATGCGTGCCCCGTGCACCGGCCCGTGCACCGCCTGGGCGTCGAGGCCGTGATGACGGAGGTCCTCCGCGAGGCCCTCTGCGGCGGCCGGGCTGTGGGCCAGCAGTGCCACCGTGGGGCCGGACCCGGAGACGAGACCGGCGATCGCGCCGCAGGACTCCCCCAGTCCCAGGACATCCCGCAGGCCCGGCGCCAGCTCGATCGAGGCCCGCTGCAGGTCGTTGACCAGGACCCGGCTCAGGGCATCGGCATCGCCGTTGAGCAGCGCGGCCAGGACGCGGGGGTCCACCGACGTGGGTTCCTCGATTTCCACCCCTTCGGCGGCACGGAGCCGGTCGAGGGCGCGGAATACCTCCGGGGTGGACAACCCGAAGTCCGCGGTGACGAGCACCCAGTCGGTCTGCGCCTTGACCAGCGCCGGGGACAGTTCGTCGCCGACGCCGAGGCCGACGGCGGTGCCGCCGAGGAGGGAGAAGGGCACGTCGGCGCCGAGCTCGGCGGCCAGGTGCGCGAGTTCGTCGCGGGAGAGTCCGCTGTTCCAGAGAGCGTCGCAGGCCAGCAGGGTGGCCGCGGCGTCGGCCGACCCGCCGCCCATCCCTCCGGCCACCGGGACGCGTTTGGTGATTTCCAGGTGCACGCCGGTGGAGTGCTCGGACACGTCAGCCATGATGGACGCCGCCTTGTAGGCCAGGTTGCGTTCGTCCAGCGGGATGTCGACGCCGTCGAGGTCCAGGGTGCTGTCCGGGCTGATGCTGACGGTGATCCCGCCGGTGTCGGTGCTGGTGGCCGCGACCTCTTCGTAGAGGGACACCGCGAGGTAGACGCTGGCCACCGAGTGGTAGCCGTCSGGGCGYAGCGGYCCSACATCSAGTGAGACGTTSACYTTKCCGGGYGCCTTGACCCGGACRGTCCTSGCGGMAAAGCGCCCTCTCACTGCGTTCATGGCTCCACGCTATGGCATGGCGGCCCGTGGCTCAAAGCAGGGCCGGCTACTCAGCCACCGGTTACTCAGCCGCAGGCTGGGTACGCGCTTCGGCGATGCGCGCGAATGCGGTGATGTCCAGGACCTCGCCGCGGGCTGTGGGGTCGACGCCGGCGGCACGCAGGCAGCGTTCGGCCTCGGCGGCGCTGCCCGCCCACCCGGCAAGGGCGGCCCGGAGCGTCTTGCGGCGCTGGGCGAAGGCGGCATCGATGACGGCGAACACCTCTTCCCGGCTCGCGGTGGTGGCCGGCGGTTCCCGGCGGGTGAAGGCGACCAGCCCGGAGTGGATCTTCGGTGCCGGCCAGAAGACGTTCATTCCGATCACCCCGGCCTTGCGCATCCCGCTGTACCACGCGGCCTTGACGGAGGGGACGCCATACGTTTTGGAGCCAGGGCCGGCCGCGAGGCGGTCCGCGACCTCGTCCTGGACCATCACCAGGCCGTGACGCAGGCTCGGGAAGTGCTGGAGCAGGTGCAGCACCACGGGCACGGCCACGTTGTACGGCAGGTTCGCAACAAGCGCCGTCGGCTGGACCGGCAGTTCGGTCACCTTCATGGCGTCCGAGAGGACCAGGTGGAAGTTCTCGACGGCGTCCGGCCGCCACGCGGCGACGGTGGCGGGGAGTTTGGCGGCGAGGACGGGGTCGATTTCGACGGCGATGACGGACGCGGCCGCGTCGAGCAGCCCGAGCGTCAGAGAACCGAGTCCGGGGCCGACTTCGAGCACGGCCTCGTCCGGGGCGATGTCCGCAGCAGCGACGATGCGCCGGATGGTGTTGCCGTCAATGACAAAGTTCTGGCCCAGGGTCTTGGTGGGACGAACCCCGATTTCCTCGGCGAGCCGGCGGATGTCGGAGGCGCCCAGCAGCGGCGCCGGGGCACCGGAGGGGAGGCTGCCGGCAGGTTCGACGGGGGCGGCGGGGGTCGGTTCAGTCACCTAGGTATCCTATCCCGCGGCGGGAACGGCAGAGGCCGGTCCCGGGGAATCCGGGACCGGCCTCGAGGGTGCCCCGCGGTGGTGGTCAGCCTGCGCGGGTCTTTATGGTGCCGTGCGGCCCTCGCGGGCCGGGGCGGGGGTTAGCTGGACGCTGCCCAGCCGCAGCCCCAGGGGCTCAGGCCACGCTGTGCGTAGACCCGGTTGGCGACGGCGATCTGCTGGGCCTTGCTGGCCTGGCTGGCGTTCGGGGCGTAGGAACCGCCGCCGGAACCGAGCCAGGTCTGGATGTCGAACTGCAGTCCGCCGTAGTAGCCGTTGCCGGAGTTGATGGACCAGTTGCCGCCGGACTCGCACTGCGCGATCTTGTCCCACATGCCTTCGTTCATCATGGCCGGGGCTGCGGCGCCGGTGTTGGCGGCGGCCTCAACCTTGGGCGCTTCCTTGGTGCCGATGCTGACCTTCTCGGTCACCGGCTCGCGGGTCACGGACTGGGACACCAGGGTCTTGGAGGCGACGCGGCCATCGACGAGGACCAGTTTGAAGTTCTTGCTGATACTGCCGGCCACACCGGCCTGGACGACCTTGTGTTCGCCCTTGGGCATGGCGGAGTCCTCCGCTGTGAGCGTCTCGAACGGGACGTCTTCGGTGGTTGAGGCAGTCTTGGACGTGTCAACGCGCGAGACCTTGACCACCATGTTGTTGACCACGGGGGCGTTGCGCGGCTGGGAGGTCCGGTCGCTGGCGCCGAGCTTAAGGCCGGCGTCGCTGAGGACGGTCCCGACGGTTGCCGCCGTCGTCGTGGTCCTGGTGGCCTTGCCGTCGGCGACGAGGGTCACGGCCTTCGGCGTCGAGATGCTGACGTACGAACCGGAGACGGCCAGCTGGGCGTCCTTCGGGACGGACACCTTCGAGGCGGAGGCGACACCGAGTTCGGTGACGAGGCCTTCCACGGTGGGGGCAGTGGTGGTGATGGTGCGCTCCGCGCCGTCCACGCTGACCTTCACGGCCTTGGCGAGGTTGACGTTGATGACGGAGCCGTCCTGCACATGCGAATCGGTTGAGGGGGACACCTTGTCGGCGGCCTGCAGCTCGACCTTGGCGGCGCTGACCACCTGGCCGACGGTGCCGCCGAACGTCTGGACGGAGCTGACGCGCCCGTCGACGTTGAGGGTGACTGTCTTGTTGTTGCCGACGAAGGCGACGAGGCCCAGCACGAGCGCCATTAGCACCACCAGCTGTGAGCCGACCTTGACGTAACTGATTTTGCCGTCCGATGTGAAGAACTTGACCACGATTGCCCATATCTTTTGGACCATCCGGGCACGGGGAAAAGCGCACGCGTTTCCCCGGCGCAAACACCCCCAAGGGCAGTTCCGGAGCTGGTCCGGATATTTGCGGAAAACGCGGGCACTGCCACACTTCCAAACGAGAGCGCACACGTGGATTCTCTGCCACGATGCGCGCCCTGAGGTAGTGAAATTATCCGAAGGCCTTCCCCGACCCCGGCTAATAGTTGACTACTGTAACCGTAGCGTTATAAACCAACCAAGAAATTATGCATACCGGGTATGTTTCCAGAGTGACGGCCGACGGCGTTTTTAGTCCCAGGATCCGTATGCCTGCAAGGTATTTTCGGCCAGTTGTCCGCACAGCGCGGAGAGGTCACGGCCTGTCAACTCCGCCATCGCCCGGACCGTGTACGGAATCATGTAACTGGCGTTCGGGCGGCCCCGGTGCGGGTGCGGGGTGAGGAACGGGGCGTCGGTTTCCACCAGGATCCGGGCCGGGTCGGCGATCGCCAGCGCTGCACGTAAATTGGCCGCGTTCTTGAACGTCACCGTGCCGGCGAAAGACAGGTACCAGCCCCGGTCATTGCAGGTCCGGGCGAGCTCTTCGTCGYCGGAGAAACAGTGGAAGACGACGCGTTCGGGGGCACCCTCCTCGCGCAGCACCTGCACGACGTCGTCGTGCGCGTCGCGGTCGTGGATCTGCAGCGTCAGGTCGAGCCGTTTGGCGATGTCGATGTGACGGCGGAACGAGTAGCGCTGGTGGGCCAGCCCCTCCCCCTCCGTGCGGAAGAAGTCGAGTCCGGTCTCGCCGATGGCACGGATCCGCAGGTGGGACGCCAGGGCCTCGATTTCGGCGAGCGCCTCCTCCAGCTCACCGCGCGCAGCGTACCCCGGGGCGTCGTTGGGGTGCAGCGCGACGGCGCCGAGCAGCCGGCTGTCCTGCTCCACGGCCTGGACCGTAAACCGGGACGATTCGAGGTCGCAGCCCACCTGCACAGCCCCTTTGACGCCCACTGCCTCGGCGGCGTCGAGGGCGTCCTTGATACCGACCTCCAGCCCGCCGTCCGGGAAGTTCAGGTGCGTGTGGTTGTCCATCACCGGCACGGGCAGCGGTTCCGGCGCCGGCGGGTACGGCTTGCGGCCCGTCGGGCCGCTTCCGGTGCCGGCGGCTTCGTCACTGCCGGTGGCGCGGAAGGGGGCGGGGGTCTGCGGATTGCACATCCATCCAGCCTAGCCTCGGGCCGGCCGGAGAATTACCCGGAACTCTCTGTCTGCTTTGTCAGTTGTGTTAGTACGCTGATACCAAAACAGGCGTGCACCAGTGGCGGGACCGGCATTCCCTGCCGTTCCGCCCGGGCCGCTCCAGGGCTGAAAGGCTGCCGATGGACTACCACCGACGCACCTCCGTAGACGAAGYGATGCCGGATCCGCAAGGCTTCCCGGCGGGACCCGGCGCTGCCGGCCCTGCGCCCCGGACCCAGCCGGCTGCCGCCCCGGCCACGTCGGGAACCGCGCCGATGGAGGCTGCGGCGTTCCACGCGGCCAGCGAGCGCATCCTGCGCGCCATCAACACCGTGATCGACGGCAAAGCCGAAGCCGCAAAACTCGCCCTGACCGTCCTGTTGGCCCAGGGACACCTGCTGCTGGAAGACGTACCGGGGGTCGGCAAGACACTGCTGGCGAAGACCCTGGCCAGGACCATCGACTGTTCGGTCAGCAGGATCCAGTTCACCCCTGACCTGCTGCCGTCGGATGTGACCGGCGTGTCCATCTACAACCAGGCCTCCCGGATGTTCGAGTTCCGGCCCGGCGCGGTCTTCGCCAATATCGTGATCGGCGACGAGATCAACCGGGCTTCCGCGAAAACCCAGTCCGCCCTGCTCGAATGCATGGAGGAGCACCAGGTCACGGTGGACGGGACCTCCTACAAACTGGACGAGCCCTTTATGGTGGTGGCCACCCAGAACCCGATCGAGATGGAAGGCACGTATCCGCTCCCCGAGGCGCAGCGGGACCGCTTTATGGCCAGGATCTCGATGGGCTATCCGGACCGGGACTCCGAGATGGAAATGCTGGAAACCCACCAGGCGACGTCCCCGCTGACCCGGGTGACGGCTGTGGTGAGCGCCGCAGAGGTGGCTTCCATGATCGCGGCCGTGCAGCAGGTCTACGTGTCCCGTTCGATCAAGGAATACACGGTGGCGCTGGGACGCGCCACCCGGGAGAGCCCCCTGCTCCGGCTCGGCGCCAGTCCGCGGTCCATGCTGCAGCTGCTGCGTGCGGCCAAGGCCACCGCCGCCCTGGAGGGCCGGGACTTTGTGCTGCCCGACGACGTCGTCAGTGTGGCCGAATCGGTGCTGGCCCACCGGATCATCCTGGACCGCAAGGCCGCCAGCACCGGCGAGACGCCGCAGAGCGTCATCCAGTCGATCCTGGCAAAGGTACCGGTCGGCCAGGAACCGGCCAGCGCACCCGCCCGGTCCGCCCGCGGCGGCCAGGCGTCCGCCCAGCCCGCCGGACGTTAGGGGCTGACACGGCCGTGGCGTTGCTGGACCGGTTCCCGAGGCACATCTTCAGCTCGCGCGGCTGGGGACTGCTGGCCGCGGGCGTCGGGTCCCTGCTGGCGGCGCAGGTGATGGGCCGCCGTGACCTCCTGGCGCTGGCCCTGCTGCTGCTGGTCCTGCCGTTGTTGTCCCTGGCCGGAACCCGGGTGCTCAAGCCCCGGTTCCGGGTCTACCGGGAGTTCAACCCCTCCCCCGTGGAGGCCTCCGCCACCACCACGGTCCGGCTGGCAGTGGCCCGAACCGGTCCCGGGGCCGGGTACGCCCTGATGGAGGAACACCTGCCGCCGCGCTTCGGGCAGTCTCCGGTGTTCCGGTTCCCGGCCCGGACGGCGCATGCCGGGACCAGCCGCTACGAGTACCAGCTGCGCAGCGGCAAACGCGGCCAATTCCTCATCGGACCCGTCACGGCCGAGTTCAGCGACCCCTTCGGGCTTTCCGTCCACCGCCACGCGATCGACGCCGGAGACGTGCTCACGGTGACTCCGGCCGCCGTCGACCTTCCGGTCACCGGCCTGGCCGGCGCGCGGGGCCACGACGGCGTGACCGCCACCCGGATCCGGGCGAACCCGAGCGATGACGACGTCATGACCCGGGAGTACCGGCACGGCGATCCGATGCGCCGGGTGCACTGGGCGGCCACGGCCCGCCACGGCTCCCTGATGGTCCGGCAGGAGGAGTCCGTCACCACACCCGAGGCCACGATCATCCTTGACCACCGGTTCCTGTCGTACGCCCAGGGCTCCGGCTACACCTCCGGCGCCACCGACGGCCACGAACTTGTGACCAGCGACGCCTTCGAATGGGCCGTCACGGCCGCCATGTCCATCAGCACCCACCTTGGGGAGCGCAATTACGCCCTGCGCTGCCTGGACCCGGCCGGGGACCCGGCGTTCCTGAATTCGCCGTCGGCGCCCGAACCTGAGACGGACGAGTACATCGGCGCCGGCGGACTGCAGTCCATTGCCGAGAGCCTGGCCGCCATCCAGCTCACCGGGCCGCGGCATCCCGGCACCGACGGCGGCCCGCAGCCTTTTGATGACCGGCTGATGGACAAGCTGTCCGCGCACCGGCTGCGCGGACCGGTCCTCGCCATCCTGGGCCGCCTCTCGGAGGCCGAGGCGCGCGCCCTCGCGCCCGCCGCCGGCTTCGGTGCCAATGCCTTCGCCCTCCTGGTGACGGACCGGGCTGCGGACGCGGCGCCGGTCCTGGAGATCCTGCGCCGCGGCGGCTGGCGCGCCGTGTCCGCCACGGCTGCTACCCCGCTGCCGGCTGCGTGGTCCGCCTTCGACCAGGGCGGGGCGGGGGCACCGACGGCAGCCGCCGACGTGCGGCGCGGCGCGGGGGCACGGCGATGACCCTGGCACCGCAGCGCACCACGACGGCCCGGGGAGACTCCGGGCACGACGGCGGACCGCCCGCCACCGGCCCCGGCGGCCTGTTCCGGATGAAGGGCGCCGGCGCCGAACCCTGGGCCATGGGACTGGCCGTTGCCGTGGCCGTCGCGGGGGCCGCACTGGGGCTCAACGGCGTACTGCGCGGCTGGGCCTGGATCCCGGCCGTGCTCACCACCGTCTTCACCGTGGCGCTGGCCATGGCCGCCCTCAGGGCCCTGCGGCTGCGGGGCATCCTGGTTGCCGCGGGGGGCTTTGCGGCGCTGGCCGTCGTTTTGACGTTCACGTTCTTCCGCCAGCACAGCGTCGCCGGGGTCATTCCGTCGGCGGACACCATGGAGCAGGTTCAGCGGTACCTGCGGCGCGCCAGCGAGACGGTGCTGGCCGAGAGCTCCCCGGTGGCGCCCAACGCCGGCATTGTGTTCCTGATCTGTGGTGTGCTCGGCCTGGTGGTGATCCTGACCGACGCGCTGGCGTTCCCGCTGGCGCTCCCGGCCACCAGCGGGCTGGGGCTGGTGGCCATCCTGGTGGTCCCGGCGATGGTGAAGCCGCAGAGCGTGGGGTGGCTGGGCTTTGCCGGCGCCGCCGTCGGATACCTCATGATCCTGGCCTGCAGCCACTGGTTCCATCCCGTGTCCGGGACCCGGACGGATACGGCGCGGATCCCCGGCGCCCTCAAGCGTGCCTCCCTCACCGGGGCCCTGGCCCTTGCCCTGACGCTGGTCCTGCAGCTGGTCATCCCGGGCTTCGACCAGGGCACCTTCCCGCAGGGATCCCGCCTGAATCCCTGGGGGTCGGCGAGCGGCCTGAACCCGATGATCAGCCTGGGCAACAGCCTGCGCGACCCCTCCGGCGACGGCAGGATCACCTACGCCACGAACGCATCCCAGGCGCCATACCTGCGTTCGGTGACGGTGGACAGCTTCGACGGCGACTCGTGGTCACCTGATGACCGGGACTCCGGCCGGCAAGCGGGGACGGGCCGGATCGACCCGGGAATCGGGTCCACGGTGGAGGAACAGCTCCGGGTGGTGACGGCGGTCAACACCAACCAGTTCACCAGCCCGTACCTGCCGGCACCGTATGCGCCGTCGTCCGTCAGCGGGCTGTCCGGCCGGTGGAGCTGGGACC
>NZ_JBFTNO010000061.1:0-14530 GCF_056397525.1 Arthrobacter sp. 05L45_2
AGTACACGCCGCCGGCGCTGGCACGGAGCGGCGCCGCGGGTCCCGCGGGCCTGGGCGTGGGGGAGCCGACCGTGGCACCGACCGGGGAGACCCGGGGCGACACATGCCACATCGACGTCGTCGACCGCTGGGGCAACATGGTCTCGGCCACACCGTCCGGCGGCTGGCTGCAATCCTCGCCCGCCATTCCGGAGCTCGGTTTCTGCCTTGGGACCCGCCTGCAGATGACCTGGCTAGAACCCGGCACACCGTCCACCCTCACCCCGGGCAAACGGCCCCGCACCACCCTGACGCCTACTTTGGTATTCCGGGACGGGCACGCCGTGACCGCCCTGGGCTCACCGGGCGGGGACCAGCAGGACCAGTGGCAGCTCCCGTACCTGCTGCGGACCATTGTGGGCGGCTATTCGCCGCAGCAGGCCATCGACGCACCCACGTTCCATACGACGTCGATGCCCGGCTCGTTCTGGCCCCGCACCTGGGAGCCCGGGGGCGCCGTCGTCGAGGACCGTCTGGGAGCTGACGTCATCGCCGGGCTGGAGCGCCGAGGTCACGTGGTGACCGTGGCCGGCGGGTGGACGCTGGGCCGCCTGTCCGCCGTCGTCCGCGACCCCGGGACGGGAGTGCTGCAGGCAGCGGCCAACCCGCGGGGAGCCCAGGGGTACGCCGCGGGACGGTAGGCCCGGCGGGCGCCGGATCGGCCCCGGCATCCATGCTTAGATTGTCGGGTGAAGAGAAGCAGCCGCGTCCCCATCCTCGTGGGGGTGCTGGCCTTCCTGTACACCATGGTCGGCGTATCGGTACCCAGCTTTTGGACGGACGAGGCCGCCACCGTCAGCGCCGTCAACCGGGAGTTCCCCGAGCTGTGGAGCATGCTCGGAACGGTGGACGCGGTGCACGGCGCCTACTACATCCTGATGTATGGCTGGACGAGAATATTCGGCTTCTCGGAGTTGGCCATGCGTCTGCCCAGCCTTCTCGCCGTCGCTGTCGCCGCCGGCCTGCTGATGGCCCTGTGCCGCCGGCTCGGGGGGACCGCCTACGGGATCACCGCCGCTGCGATCTTCGTCATCCTCCCGCGGGTGCAGTACGTGGCCACCGACGCCCGCTCCTACGCGCTGACGGTGTTGGGCGCCGTGCTGGCGACCTACCTCCTGGTGGTCATCCGCGAATCCCCGTCCAGGCTGCGTTGGCTCTGGTACGGCCTCACCGGCCTGGTCACTGTCAGCCTGTCCTTCTATGCCGTGCTCCTCATAGCGGCGCACGCGGTCACGCTGCTGGCAGACGAACGCCTCCGCAGGCATTGGCGTGCCCTCGCGCTGGCCTCGGTGGGGTGGCTCATCCCGGCGGGCGTGGTGGCGGCCGTCGCCTCGGGGCAGCAGTTCCAGATCGCCTGGGTGCCGCCCATCGGGGCGTCGACGACGTACGAGGTCGCCTTCGTCCAGTTCTTCAGCGACGCTTACTACTCGACCGAAAACTTCGTTTCCAGCCCGCAGCCGACGCCGGGCGAGGACTTTTCGATGTACGGACTGGCGGCCCTGGTCTGGGTCGCGGCGCTGATTGGCGCGATCCTGGCCCGGAAGACCTTCGCCGTCAAGCTGGCCGTGCCGTGGCTGGTGCTTCCGTTGGCTGCGGTCATTGCGGGATCGGTGATCACGGGGCGCGGCTACTACCTGCCGCGGTATGTTTCGTTTGAGCTGGCGGCCCTGCCGATGCTGGCGGCGGCTCCGCTCCTGGCCAGGCGGCTCGCCAGCCCGCAGGGGAAACCACCGGGCAACCCGCAGGGCGGCCGCGTCCGCAAGGTTCGGATGGCGGCGACTGCCGTGGGGCTGCTGACCGCGCTGGGGATCTCGCTGCCGTCCTACGTTGGGCAGCGCACGGAATACGGGCGCATCCAGAGTGATGACTTCCGCTTCATCGCGGACACCATCCACCGGGAGGCCCGCCCCGGGGACGCCTTTGTGATTGGAAACGACCGGGACATGGCGTTCCGTGGCTACCCGGAGGCCTTCGAGGGCCTCAATGACCCCACGATGGCGCGGACGGCCGCGGAGTGGGGACGCATCTTCGACCGGAGATACGACGTCAAAACCGCCAAAAACCGCATCCTCAAATACAACACGGTCTGGGTGGTGGAGCTAACCAGCAGGACCGGCGCGCGGCGGGCCATGGAGGTCATCGGCTACGCACCCAAGCGGCAGTTCACCGGCGTCGTGACCTCGGTGACCGAGTTCCAGCGGCGGCCGCGCTAGCCAGCACCGCCGCCGTCGGGCGCCTTCTCGAGGACGCGTCCTGGAGCAAGCTCAGCCGGTTGTCGCCGCCGGGCTGGTTGGGGGCTGTTTCTGCCAGGGCCAGCGCCCTGTGATTTCGAGCTCCAGGGAGAAGCTGAGGAACGTCCGGATCAGCACGATGATGGCAAGCACGCCCACGCTCTCGAAGGTCGGGGTGACGGCCACGGTGCGGATGATGTCGGCCGCGACCAGCAGCTCGAGGCCCAGCAGAATAGAGCGGCCCAGCAGTTGCCGGTAGGACCGGTAGATCGAGAGTGGCTCGGCGCCGGCA
This sequence comes from Arthrobacter sp. 05L45_2, assembly GCF_056397525.1. Taxonomy (NCBI): domain Bacteria; kingdom Bacillati; phylum Actinomycetota; class Actinomycetes; order Micrococcales; family Micrococcaceae; genus Arthrobacter; species Arthrobacter sp. 05L45_2. Next base: position 2,563 of record NZ_JBFTNO010000061.1, read on the forward strand.
GGCAGTTCCTTGGGCTGGAAGCCGCGCAAGGCCATAGGCAACGACACGACGGCGCCGACCACCATGATGGCGACCCCGGCGAAGTCCATGAACCGGCCGACCGTCTCAATGATGTGCTGAAAATCCATGCTGCCCCTTGGAGGAGTTGGGTGTGAAGTCTGGTGGTGGAACGGCGGCGCGCCTCAGGGCCGGTCAGGGATGCCGTTCGCCGACGCCGGCCAGGACAGCGCGGTAGCCCTCGCGGAAACTAGGGTACTCAAAAGTGAACCCGGTGCCGCGGAGCAGGGCGTTGCTGACGCGCTTGTTCCCGCCGCGCGACGGCTCGCCGCCGCCGCCAGCCCCGCCGCCCGCCGCGCCAGCGCCGCTCTGCGACCCGTCATCCCCGGGCGCAGCACTGGCCGGCGCCGGCAGTCCGAGCTCGCCGGCCAGGAACCGCAGCACCTCGCCGAGTTCGGCGGGTTCGTTGTCCACACCCAGGTACAGGGGTGCCGGCTCCGCAGCCACGGTGCACAGGTGGACGATAGCCGCGGCGGCGTCGTCGCGGTGGATCCGGTTGGTCAGTCGGGGCCCGGCCGGCACCGTGGCGTTCCCGGCGCGCACTTGGTCGATCAGGCGCGTCCGGCCCGGGCCGTAGATCCCGCCCAGCCGGAGCGCTACGGGCGTGATCCCGGTTGCGTCGAGGCGGCTGCTGAGCAGGTCCTCGGCCTCACACAGGATGCGGCCGGAGAACCCGCCGGGATTCGGCGTCGTCGTCTCGTCCACCCAGCCGCCGCCGGCATCGCCATACACCGCCGTGGAGGACACGAAGAGCACACGCCGCACCGGCGCCCGGGACGCCGTGACGGCGTCGAGCACCCGGGCCAGGCCGTCCACATACGCCGCCCGGTACGCGTCCTCGGTGGGGGAGTCAGCCGCGACGGCAACCACGACGGCGGTGGTGTCCGCCGGGACCGGCGGCAGTTCGCCGGAACTGAGGTCCGTGGCCACACCCTGAATTTCGGCCGGCAGCTTGTGCGGCGAGCGGCGCCAGCCCACCACCTTGTGCCCGGCCGCTGCAAAGCGCAGTCCGGCCTCGGTCCCCAGATCGCCGCAACCGGCCAGCAGTACAGTCATAATGGCCAGTCTGCCAGTAATTTCAGGGCGGCGCGGGCGGGGCTAGCGTGCGGCGATCGGGAAGAAGACCCGCGGGTCCTGCAGCAGCGCCGGGTAGTCGAAGTCCGAGCGGGACAGGACCTCGGTGACCTGGAAGTTGCGGGCGAACCGGCCGTCCACGGTGATCGGACGGCCCTGGACCTCGCCCACGGCGAAGGACCGGCCGCCGTCGAACGGGACCGCGACGACGGACTTGCCGGGCAGCGTCGCGAAAGCCTCTTCCTGGGCCTGGCGCTTGCGGGAGGGCTTCTTCACCAGCGGCTTGGCCGGACGCTTGCGGGAGTTCTTCTCCGGCCGGCGCGACCCGTTGTCCGCGTACACGAACTGGTACTCCTCGTCCTCGCCCGCACCGGCCCCCTTGCCCCGCACCGGGGGCAGGCTCACCGTGTCCAGCTGCTGCGGGTCGGTGTCACCCAGCGGAAGGCGGAGGATCCACATCCGGTCACCGGCAGGATCTTCGGGGATGAGCTCGTGCTTGGGCTCGGGCCACACGTACTCCAGGTCCGGGTCCGTGCCGGGGAAGACCGAGGCGTAGAACTTGTGGTCCTTGGCCAGCAGCCGGGACCGGTGGCTCAGGTGGAAGTCCGGATTCCCCAGCCACCACGGCATCTGGATCTTGGCGGCGTAGTCCGGGTGGGCTGCCTGCGGGGCGAACTCCATGATCCGTTCCCGGGTGGTGTCCTCGCCGCCGCGCGCCGTCCACTCATCCACCATGGCCAGGCCGTACATGGTCAGGGCCGGGACGTGCCCCATCCACATCCGCACGGCCGGGTGGGACTGCCAGCCGTACTCGGGAATCACCAGCGCGCGCAGCATCTGCAGCGCCTCGACGCGCTGCTTGCCGAGCCGCGCGGGGTCAAGGGCCGCGGCGCTCTGCCGGAAATCGGGGAAGGGAAGGAAAGTCTGCATCTCTCCAGTTTGGGGCCACGGGCCCGCATCGCCAATTGCTGGGCGTCCCGGGTGAGCGTGTTCACATCGCGGATACTTACAGACAGCTCCCAGCCCGGAGATTTATTATTTACGGCAACCACCCCAGCCGCACGGAAGACCTGCCATGAACCTCGAAGCAGCGGCGCCCTTTGCGCCCAAATACGGACAAATGCTCGGCCCGGAAGCCAACGGCATCCTGGTTCTCGAAGAATTCACGCTGGACCCTGCCGAGGCCCGCAAGGAACAAACCGGCTTCCGCGCGGCCCTGGCCTCCGTGGCCCTGACCATGCGCCGGCTGCTCGCGTTCCGGCTGCTGATCGCCGTCGTCGCCATCGCGAACCTGCCGCTCTTCCTGCTCTCCAGCGGCTGGGAAATCTATGCGGTCTCGCTGACCCTGGTGGTGGCCGTCCACGCCGCCGTGTCCTGGCTGAACCGGCACGAGCCGCGCCTGCGCCAGCGCCGCCTGCTCGAACTCCACCTGCACCGCGAACGCAGCGCCAACTACCGGAAGGTCCGCGACGCCGTGAAGTACGTCATCGACACCCCCGCGCGCATGAACGAACAGCTCTACCTGGAGCTGCTGGCCGCCAAGCGCGTTGCCCTGCACCTGGCCCAGGGCACGGTGGCCCTGCTCGACACCAGTGACGACGCCGCGTGGAAGGTCCGCATCGTCCGCGAACTTCCCAAGGCTGCCTGACCGCCCTCCGGCTCAGCCCTTCAGGACCGCCCCGAGGTACGGGGCGGTCCTGCTCTTTTTGGAGCGGGCGACGACGGCGGGCTCCCCGGCGGCGATGATCTTGCCGCCGGCGTCGCCACCGGCAGGTCCCAGATCGATCACCCAGTCCGCGGCGGCCACCACATCCATCTCGTGCTCCACCGCCACCACGGTGTTCCCGGCGTCCACCAGGCGGTGGAGCTGGGCCATCAGGAGTTCGACGTCGGCCGGGTGCAGTCCCGTGGTGGGCTCGTCCAGCAGGTACAACGAGTGGCCGCGCTGGGCCCGCTGCAGCTCCGTGGCAAGTTTGATGCGCTGGGCCTCGCCGCCGGAGAGCTCGGTGGCGGGCTGGCCGAGCCGGAGGTAGCCCAGCCCCACTTCGCGGAGGGTCTGCAGCGCCCGGGCCGCGGCGGGGACGTCCGTGAGGAACTCCGCGGCGGCGTTGACCGTCATGCCGAGCACCTCGGCCACATTCTTGCCGCGGTAGCTGACTTCCAGCGTCTCCGGGTTGTAGCGCGAGCCGTTGCACTCCGGGCACGGGCCGTAGCTGCCGGGCAGGAACAGCAGCTCCACCGCCACGAAGCCCTCACCCTGGCAGGTCTCGCACCGGCCGCCGGCCACGTTGAAGGAGAAGCGTCCGGCGCTGAAACCGCGGGCCTTCGCCTCATCCGTCGCCGCGAATTCCTTCCGCACGGCGTCGAAAAGCCCGGTGTAGGTGGCCAGGTTGGACCGCGGGGTGCGGCCGATCGGCTTCTGGTCCACTTTCACCAGCCGGTCGATCTGCTCCAGGCCGGTCACCGGGCCCACGCTCAGCGGCGCGGCGGGCTCACCGGCGTCGTCCTCCGTCTCGTCGGGCGCCGCGGCGTCGGCGTCCGGGTGCAGCCAGGCGTTGGCGACCTCGGCGAGGACCTGGCTGACCAGTGTCGATTTGCCGGAGCCGGACACCCCGGTGACGGCGGTCAGGACGCCCAGCGGGAAGGTGGCGTCGAGGTCTTGCAGGTTGTGCCGGGTGATGCCCTGCAGCTCGAGCCAGCCGGCGGCCTCACGGCGGTCCCGCGCCGCTTTGCTGCCGGCCGGCCTCCCGTCCGCCGGGAACAGGTAGGGCCGGGTGACAGAGGCGTCCACCGCCGCGAGGCCGGAGACGGGGCCGCTGTAGAGGACCTCGCCGCCACCTTCACCGGCGCGCGGGCCCACGTCCACCAGCCAGTCGGCGCGGCGCACCACGTCCATGTTGTGCTCCACCACAAACACGGAGTTGCCGGAGGACTTCAGCTGGTCCAGGACGGCGAGGAGGGGTTCGGCGTCGGCCGGGTGCAGGCCGGCGGAGGGCTCGTCCAGCACGTAGATCACGCCGAAGAGGCCCGAGCGCAGCTGGGTGGCGATCCGGAGCCGCTGCATTTCGCCGGGGGAGAGCGTCGGCGTGGACCGGCCCAGCGCGAGGTAGCCCAGGCCCAGGTCCAGCAGCACCGTGATCCGCTGGAGCAGGTCACGGGTGATGGCGACGGCCACCTCGTTGGACTCGCCGGACGAGTGCTTACGGGAGGCCGTCCCCGCCGTCGTCAGTTCGGTGGTGGGGCGGATGACCGCGGCGAGCTCGGTCATCGGGACGCCGTTGAGCTCGGCGATGGTTTTCCCCGCGAAGGTCACGGCCAGGGCTTCGGGGCGCAGGCCGCTGCCGCCGCAGCGCGGGCACGGGCCTGTCTCCATGTAGCGCAGCACCTTCTCCCGCATGGTGCTGCTCTTGGAATCGGCGAGGGTGTGCAGGACGTAGCTGCGGGCACTCCAGAAGCGGCCCTTGTACGGCTTGGCCACCCGGTCGCGCTGCGGCGTGACCTCCACGACGGGCTGCTCCTCGGTGAAGAGGATCCAGTCGCGGTCCTTTTTGGGCAGCTTCCGCCAGGGGGTGTCGACGTCGTAGCCCAGGTGCGTGAGGATGTCGCGCAGGTTTTTGCCCTGCCACGCCCCGGGCCACGCGGCGATGGCGCCGTCGCGGATGCTGAGGGCGGGGTCCGGGACCAGCGAGGATTCGGTGACGGTGTGCGCGACGCCCAGGCCGTGGCACTCCGGGCAGGCGCCGGCCGCCGTGTTGGGGGAGAAGGCGTCCGAGTCCAGCGGCGCGGCGCCGTCGGGGTAGCTGCCGGCGCGGGAGAAGAGCATCCGCAGCGAGTTGGACAAGGTGGTGACCGTGCCGACGGTGGAGCGGGAGCTGGGGGTGCCGCGCCGCTGCTGGAGGGCGACGGCGGGCGGAAGGCCGGTGATCAGCTCCACCTTCGGGTTGTGGCCCTGCTGGATCAGCCGGCGGGCGTAGGGCGCCACGGATTCGAAGTAGCGGCGCTGGGCCTCGGCGTAGATGGTGCCGAACGCGAGCGAGGACTTCCCGGACCCGGACACCCCGGTGAAGGCCACGATCGCGTCGCGCGGGACGTCCACGTCCACGTTGCGCAGGTTGTTTTCCCGGGCGCCGCGGACCCGGACGAAGCCGTCCGTGGGGTGGTCCGGCGCCAGGCCGGCGGAATCGGAAGCCTGCTGATCATTGTGCATCTGTTCGACTCTATCCGTCCCGGCCCCGGGCGGCATATCCATAACGGCGGGCATATCCTTACCCAATGGAAACTTACGACGGCGGCGCCCCAGCGCCGCAGGCAGAGCAGAGAGCAGCGCCGCAGGCAGTGCAGGACGCGGAGCAGGAGACTGCGCCGCAGGTCGAGGGGATTCCGGAGTTCGCCGAGGTTCCCGGCGGGGTCCACGCGGCACTCCCGGTGGCCGAACTGCACCTGCACATCGAGGGCACCCTCGAACCGGAACTGATCTTCGCGCTCGCGGAACGCAATGGCATCACGCTGCCCTACGCGGACCTGGACGAGCTGCGGGCGCGGTACGAGTTCACGGACCTGCAGTCGTTCCTCGATCTCTACTACGCGAATATGGCCGTGCTGCAGACCGAGCAGGACTTCGCCGACATGACCCGGGCCTACCTGACCCGGGCCGCCGCCGCCGGGGTGCGGCATGCCGAGATCATGCTGGACCCGCAGGCGCACCTGACCCGCGGGGTGTCCCTGGCCACCTGCGTGAACGGTGTGGCCTCGGTGCTGGCCACCTCGCAGGAGGAGTTCGGTGTCTCCACCCTGCTGATCGCCGCGTTCCTGCGCGACCTGTCCGAGGAATCCGCGCTCGAGGTGCTGGAGCAGCTGCTCGCCATGGAGGCGCCGATCGCCGGGATCGGGCTGGACTCGGCCGAGGTGGGCAATCCGCCGTCGAAGTTTGAACGCCTCTTCGCGCGGGCCAAGGACGCCGGGCTCCGGCGGATTGCGCACGCGGGCGAGGAAGGCCCGCCGTCGTACATCATCGAGGCGCTGGACGCCCTGGACGTGGAGCGGATCGATCACGGCATCCGCTGTATGGAGGACCCGGAGCTGGTGGAGCGGTTGGTCCAGGAGCTCATGCCGCTGACCGTCTGCCCGCTCTCGAACGTCCGGCTCCGCGCCGTCGACACCCTCGCGGACCACCCCCTGCCGGGCATGCTGGCGGCCGGGCTGAACGTCAGCGTGAACTCGGACGACCCCGCCTACTTCGGCGGGTACGTGGATGACAACTTCGCGCAGCTCAAATCCGTGATCGGGCTCTCCGAGTTCGACTGTGTCCGCCTCGCAGCCAACTCCATCCGGTCCTCGTTCGCGAGCGAGGAGCGGAAGACCGAGCTGCTGGCAGAGCTGGCCGCCTCGGGCCGCTAAATCCCCCCGGGTTGCTCTATCACTTATGGCGGCTAAACCGGCCGGATAGGGACCATAAGTGATAGGGCAACGGCGGGGTCAGACGTCGATGGTGCCCATGTTCGGGTAGCGGGCGCCCGCGGCGACGCCGGCTGGGGCCAGCTCGTCGAGCCGGGCCAGGTCCTCGGCAGAGAGCTCGACGTCGACGGCGCCCAGGTTCTCGCGCAGCCGGTCGCGCTTCTTGGTCCCGGGGATCGGTACGATGTGCGCGCCCTGGGCCAGCAGCCAGGCGAGGGCCAGCTGGGCCGGGGTGCTGCCCTTCTCCGCCGCAAGCTCGGTCACGCGGTCCACGAGTTCGAGGTTGCGGGTGAAGTTCTCGCCCTGGAAGCGCGGCGAGTGGCGGCGGAAATCGTCCTCCGCGAAGTCGGATTCGCTGCGCAGCTGCCCGGTGAGGAAGCCGCGGCCCAGTGGGCTGTAAGGGACGAATCCGATGCCGAGCTCGGCTAGGACCGGGAAGATCTTGGTTTCCGGTTCGCGTTCCCACAGCGAGTATTCGGTCTGCAGGGCGCTGATGGGGTGCACGGCGTGGGCGCGGCGGACGGTGTCGGCGCTCGCTTCGGAGAGGCCCAGGTGTTTGACCTTGCCGGCCTGGACCAGCTCCGCCATGGCACCGACCGTCTCCTCGATCGGCACGGTCCTGTCCACCCGGTGCTGGTAGTAGAGGTCTATGTGGTCCACACCGAGGCGCTGCAGGCTCGCGTCACACGCTGCCCGGACGTACTCGGGTTTGCCGTTAATGCCCACCCAGGAGCCGTCTTCGCGGCGTTCGTTGCCGAACTTGGTGGCCAGTACGACGTCGTCGCGGCGCCCTGCGATCGCCCTGCCCACCAGCTGTTCGTTGGTGAACGGGCCGTACATGTCGGCGGTGTCCAGGAGGGTACCGCCGGCGTCGAGGAAGGCGTGGATCGTGGCCGTGGACTCCTGTTCGTCGCCTTTGCCGTAGAACTCGCTCATTCCCATGCAGCCCAGGCCGAGGGCGGAGACGGTGAGGGAGCCGAGGGTGCGTGTTTCCATGGGGATCTCCTGAACCAGTGGGGGAGTGCCGCGGATCAGCCCCGGGGGACGGCGGCGATCAGCCCACTCTAGTCAGCATGCTTGCCGCGGGCAACGGGTTTCCGCGCGGCGGACGCTGACCCGTACCACCGGCGCCCCGTCGCCGTCACAGTGGGTCACGACACACAAAGTTAACCCCGCCCAGTCGCGGAAGCCGCCGAACCTTGGCAAAATGCAGATGGATCAATTGCTTCTAAAGGAGACCCATGGGCGCCAACGCTGCGGAAAACACCAACCTTCGGCTCAAGGCTGTGCTTGACGTGCTGGCGGAAGGGGTCTGGTCCGGCGAGAAGCTAAACGCCGGCGCCGTCCTCGGCGAGGCGATCGCGCGGGTCCCGCTCAACGACCACGAGCGCGAACTGCTCAGCGGCGGCATTCCCCGCGGCCACAAGGCGCTCACCACGGCGACCGCGAAGCTGGTAAAGGCCGGCTGGCTGGTCAAGGGCCGCTCCGGCTGGACCATCACCGAGGACGGCCAGCGCGCGACGGTCGCCTTCGCCGATCCCGCCGCCTTCACTGCAGCGCTCGACGCCGGTACCCCGGTTCCGGCGGACACCCCGCTGCCGTCCGCCCCCGCCGGGCACACCGCACCCAAGACTGCACCCAAGGCCGGTCCGAAGGCAGTCAAGGTGGCTGAAAAGGTCGCCGAGAAGGTGGCCGACACCGCCGCCAAGCTGGTGGAGGAAGCCGTAGCCCCCGTCGCGAAGGCCGTCCGCAAGCGCAAAGCGGCCGCTAAATCTCCCGCCGAGGCCCCGGACACCGCAGCCGGGACCCAGGCAGAAACCCAGGCAGAAACGATCGTCCAGCCGGCCGCCGTCGCCGTGGCGGGCGACTTCAACGTCCTGCTGGGCGCCCCGGCCAACTGGGCGCCGCAGTATGACGAGTCGCAGATGCAGCTGGACGAGGTGGACCAGCTCTGGAAGCTCGCGGCGGAACTGCCGGCCGGCTCCTACAGCTTCAAGATCGCCATCAACCGGTCCTGGGACGAGAACTACGGCGCGTTCGGCCACTTCGACGGCGCCAACCACGAGGTCCACCACCGCGGCGGCCTGCTGGTCATCCACTACGACCACCGGACCCGCGACATCGTCATCGACTAACCACCGCCAACCGGACCACGGACCGGCCTAGAAGCGGGACGGGTCCGGGCTCGGCGGAACGGGCGACGGCGGTGCAACCGGCCCGGGGTCCGGGATCGGCAGCGGGCCGGGCGTCGGGGCAGGGCCAGGCGCCGGGGACGGCGTCGGACCGGGACCCGGGGCGGGCTCGGGCGTCGGCGGCGTGGGACCCGGATCCGGAGGGAACGGGTCGCCCGGTTGTGGTTCGGGCGTGGCCGGGCCGGGCTCGGGCGGGAACGGATCGGGCTCTGGGTGCGGGGGAATCGTCATGGCTCCGATTATCGACCCGTCACCGCGGCGAGGGAAGACCAGAGCAGGGCCGGCGGCCGGCCCAGCACGGCAACTGCCCAGTGGTGCGCCCAGGCCCTGCAACCCTAGTTCTGCGCCGCGATCGACTTATCCCGGTCCTCGAACACGTCCTCGCCAGGGCCGGCAAACGCGCGGGACCGCTGCACGGCCTCGATGGAGCCGGTGAACAACTGCGAGTCGTGCGGGTCGGAGGGCAGCCGGGCGGCGGTCTCGTCGGCGGCGGCCAGTTTGCCCGGACGCCTGGGCGCGGGCTGGCTGGAGGCCGCGGCGGACGGCAGGGATTCGAGCCGGACGTGCGGCAGCGCCGMCGGGTGCTCCTGCTGCAGGAAGAGCACCAGCTCCTCACGGATCAGGCAGCGCAGGTCAAAGAGCGAGGCGCTGTCCCCGGCGCTGACCAGGATCCGGACCCGGACAAAGCCAGCGGTTGCATCGGTGATCTGCAGGATGCCCACCCGCTCGTCCCAGAGGTCGGTCGAGGCGAGGACCTTCTTCAGCTCGGCCCGCATGGCCTCCACCGGGGCGCGCCAGTCGAGGTCGAACTCCACGGTGCCCATCACCTCGGACTGGCGCCGGGTCCAGTTCTCGAACGGGGTGGTGGTGAAGTAGGTCGAGGGCAGGATCAGCCGGCGGTCATCCCAAATGTGCACCACCACGTAGGTCAGGGTGATTTCCTCGATCCGGCCCCATTCCTTCTGGACCACCACCACGTCGTCCACGCGTATGGCGTCCGTGAAGGCGAGCTGGATGCCGGCGAAGACGTTCACCAGCGAGGTCTGGGCGGCGAGGCCGGCGACGATCGAGATCACCCCGGCGGAGGCCAGCAGCCCGGCGCCGAGCGCCTGGATGGCGGGGAAGGTCAGCATGATGCTGCCGAGGGCCACAATGGCGATCAGTGCGACGCCGATCCGCCGGGCCAGGATCACCTGGGTGCGGAGCCGCCGGGCACGCCGGTTGTCGGCCACGTCCACCCGGTAGCGGGTCAGGACCATCGTCTCGATGATCAGCAGCACGGCAATCGCCAGCCACGCCACGGACCCGATCAGGGCGATGGCCAGGCCGTGGTCCACGTTGCGGCGCCACTCGGCGTCGGCCGTGGTGGTGGCCAGCGCAATTCGCACCCCGATCAGGCAGAGCGCAAAACGCAGCGGCAGCCGCGCCATCCGGGACGTCTCGCGGAGGGCTTCCTGCTTGCGGTTGAGCCGCAGGATCACGYGGCGCACCACCCAGGAGGCGATCAGCCCGGCGGCCACGGCCAGGGCCACGGCGAGGAAGGGCATGGCGGAACTCAGAAACTCTTGCATCTTTTAAGCTCTAGCAAGCTTCGGCGGCCATTTGAAATCGGCGGAATGTCAAGGTGGGGCTGATCACGCCCGCCGTGAACCCGAAACTCCAACCGGCCCCTAGACCGCGGGCAGGTGCCTGCGGCGGTTACGGGCGTGCGGGTGGTCGGCCCCCACGGCGCCCACGGCCGAGGTCCGGCCCTGGCCGGCCCACTGCGTGGTGCGCTGGGTGGCGTGCGACTCCCGGATCAGTCCGGTGCCGGCGCATTCACGGACCGCCATGATGCCGTCGGCCGCGGAACGCTTGTCCTTGAAGGCCTTAGAGACAGCGAGAATTGTGCCGTCAGCCCCCAACAAACGAAACCGGACGTTCGATTCTGCGTCGGTGAAGATCTCGAATTGTCCTGCCATTGTCTCTGTCCTTTCAGGCGCTCCGGGCGGCGACGCGGGGTGTCCGCAGTGTGCACAATGCCGAAGGTCTCCTTCCACCCTGCCCAGCGCGGCGGAGGGATTGAAAGGGGCAAAGGTCCCGGATGCTCCCGGTCCCGGGCCGGGTCTACATTGGAGGTATGGCTGACGACGCAGAGCTCCCCGGGGCCGCGGACACCGGCACCGCCGTACGCCTCACGGCCCGTGTGCAGGGCATGGTGCAGGCGGTCGGGTTCCGCTACTTTACGGTGCGCAAGGCCGAGGAGCTGGCGCTGCGCGGCACTGTCAGGAACAACGACGACGGGACGGTCGGCGTCGTCGTTGAGGGACCGCAGGCGGTGGTGCTGGAGTTCCGCAGCTGGCTACGCTCGCCGGAGGCGCCCGGCCGGGTGGATCACGTGGACGAGCGGATCACCCGGGCCACGGGCGCCTACAGCAACTTCCGGGTGGTGTACTGACGTCCCGGCAAGGGGAGCGGGACGAAGGGCCCTCGGCAGGGACCGCCGCGGTGGGTAGCGTGGCCGCATGCAGAAGATATCGATCGAGGCCCTGGCCCGGCAGCAGGTGGCCGCGGCGCTCGCGGCCGGCAGCGGACGTGCGGCGGATACCGTCTACGGCGGTCACGAGCGGGTCCTCCGCCAGACCGTGATGGCGTTCAAGGCCGGGACCCAGCTCAGCGAGCACCAGAACCCGGGGGAGGCCACCGTTTACGTGCTCCGTGGCTGCGTCCGGCTGCAGGCCGGCGACGACTCGTGGCAAGGCAAAACCGGGGACCTGCTGATCGTCCCGGACGGGCTGCACAGCCTGGTGGCGGAGGAGGACTCGGCCATCCTGATGACGGTGGCCAAGACCAAGGGCTGACCCGGGTATTACGCCGGACCCGGGCCGCCGGTTCGGTCCCGGCCGTCGGCGTAGGACAGACTGTTGCCGTGAGCAACTCTCCCCGGACCGGTATCGCCATCGCAGGACTCAGCCTCGGCACATCATTGAACCCGCTGAACTCCTCGATGATCGCCGTCGCGCTGGTGGTGCTGCAGGCGGACTTCAAGCTCGACGTCGCCACGGTCACCTGGGTGGTCACCTCCTTCTACCTCACCTCCGCGGCCGGGCAGCCGCTGATGGGACGGCTCGCGGACCGGTTCGGCCCGCGCCGGCTGTTCCTGCTGGGGATGGCGCTGGTGGCGGCGACCTGTGCGCTGGCGCCCTTCGCGC
>NZ_JBFTNO010000062.1:0-14160 GCF_056397525.1 Arthrobacter sp. 05L45_2
ATCCACAAGACCATGGGCTTCCGCGTCAGCCACGAGGCCGAGGTAGCCGGCGTGGACCGCTCCGAGCACGCGGAGACCGCCTACGAGTTCGACGGCCTCGCGCACAGCCGCTTCAACCCCTTCGGCCACCACCACGCCAACACCCCCGTCCACGGAACCGCCGTCCGGACCGCCACACCCCACGCAGCGCCCGCGCACGTGAAGGAAGACAGCTTCGCCTAGCACCGCCGGCACTGCCCGGCACCGGGCCCGCGGCGCCGCCTGACAGAATGGCCTTATGGAACTCGCCCTCGGACTGCTGGTCCTCGTGGCCGTCGTATGCGCCGGAAGCGCGCTGGGCCGGAAACTCAACATTTCCGTCCCCCTGCTGCTGGTGCTGGCCGGCGTCGCGGGTTCCTTCCTCCCCTTCATCCCGCCCATCGAGCTGAACCCGGAACTGGTCCTCGTCGGGCTGCTGCCGCCGCTGCTCTACGCTGCCGCGCTGCGGACCTCGCTCTTCGACTTCGGCTCCAACCGGCGCGCCATCAGCCTGCTCTCGGTGGGCTACGTGATCTTTGGAACCATCACCGTCGGCCTGGTGGTCTGGTGGCTGTTCCCCGAGATCCCGCTGGCCGCCGCCATTGCCCTCGGCGCAGTCGTGGCCCCGCCCGACGCCGTCGCCGCTACCGCGATCGCCCGGAAAGTGGGTATGCCCCGCCGGATCGTCACCATCCTCGAGGGCGAGTCCCTGGTCAACGACGCCACCGCCCTGGTCTGCCTCCGGGCCGCCATCGCCGCGATCGCCGGAACGGTGTCCGCGGCCGGTATCGCGGGCGGTTTCCTGCTCGCGGCCGGTGGCGGACTGGTGGTCGGGCTGGCCGCCGCCTACGTGCTGACCGAGCTGCGCAAGCGGATCCGCAACGTCGCGATCAACACCTCGACGTCGTTGATGGCGCCGTTCGTCGCCTACCTTCCGGCCGAGGCAATCCACGCATCCGGTGTCCTGGCCGTCGTCGTCACTGGACTCGTTATGGGGACCAAGGCGCCGTCCATGCCCAACGGCGCCGCCCGGTTGAGCCAGCGCAGCAACTGGAACACGGTGCAGTTCCTGCTGGAGAACTCCGTGTTCCTGCTGATCGGGCTCCAGGTCCGGACCATTATCGAGGGTGTCCAGGACGACTCCCTCGGCGCCGGCCGGATCTGGGCGGGCTGCGCTGTGATCCTGCTGGCGGTCCTGCTCCTGCGGCCGGTCTGGGTGTTCCCGGCGACGTACCTGCCGCGGCTGATCCCGGCCGTGCAGCGGGCCGACCCTGCCCCGCCGTGGCAGTTTGCCGCGATCGTGTCCTGGGCGGGGATGCGCGGAGTGGTGACGCTGGCCGCGGTTCTTGTGCTGCCCGCGGACCTGGAGCACCGGTCCGTGCTGATCCTCGCCGCGATGGTGGTGGTCGGCGGGACGCTGACGCTGCAGGGCTTCACCCTGCCCACGCTGGTGCGCCTGCTGCGGATGCAGGGCCCCGACCGGCGCGAGGACGCCCTGAACCAGGCCTCCCTGATGCAACTGGCGACCGCCGCCGGAGTGGCGCGGCTGCAGGAACTGCGCACCGACGACGACCCGCCGGAGGTGGTGGCCATGCTCAAGCGGCGCACCCAGGAGCGGGGCCTCGCCGCCTGGGAACGCCTGGGCCGGCCCAGCTCGGAGGCCGCGACCCCCAGCCAGCGCTACGCCAAGCTCCGGATGGCCATGCTGGACGCGGAACGGGCCAAGGTGCTGGAACTGCGCCGCGGCGGCGAATACGCCCACGAGGTCCTCAGCGAGGTCCTGGACCGGCTGGACGTTGAAGAATCCATGCTCGACGTCGCGCTGGACGAGCTGGACACCGCCGCCGAGGGCGGCGGCGAGGGCATCGCCCGGCCGGGCGGCGTGTGCGGACACCTCGAGTCCGCACCGGATCCGCTGCCGCCGTCCGAGCCCTTCTGCGCGGATTGCCGCCGGGAGGGTACGACGCCGGTCCACCTCCGGATGTGCCTGGCCTGCGGAACCGTGGGCTGCTGCGACTCCTCCCCCGGTACCCACGCCTCCAAGCATTTCGATGCCACGGGCCACCCGGTGATGCGCAGCATCGAGCCGGGCGAGGACTGGCGCTGGTGCTACGAGGACGAACTCCTCGGCTAATCCCCGCCCGGCAGCCTTTAGGCGTGCCCCGTGCGGCGCGGAATAAGCCCGGGATAAGTGCGGGCTGTACCCGGAACAGGCTGTCCGGGTAATGCCAAGCCGGGCCGCCGCGCGTACCCTCGGCTGTGTGGACATTGTCGAGTTTTTGTCCGAACGCATTTCCGAGGACGAGGCCGCAGCCCGGACCCTCCTCAGCAGCCGGACGGTCTCCAAGTCGGGCGAATGGTACGAGCAGCGGCTGCTCCTCGAATGCGAGGCGAAGCGGCGGCTGATCGGCGTCGTGGAGGCAGCAAGGCAGTCGGCCCTGGCAGCCATGGTCAGCGACTCGCTCCAGGAGACCCACTGGGCGCCCCGGTCTCTGGACTGGATGGAACGCTCGCTGCGGGCCCTGGCCCTGCCCTACCTGGAGCACCCGGACTTCGACCAGGACTGGTTGCACCCATGAACTCCGGTCCGGGCCGGCCCGTGAAATATCCTCGACCGTCCTGCCGTTAGCCCCGGTATGACAACTATCGGAATCATCGGTGCAGGACACATTGGCAGCCAGCTCGCACGGAAGGCCGTGGAACTGGGCTATGACGTCGCGATCAGCAACTCCCGGGGACCGGAAACCCTGGCGGACCTCGTCGCTGAACTGGGCCCCCGCGCACGCGCCCTCACGGCGGCGGAGGCAGCAGCGGCGGGCGATTTCGCCGTCGTCACGGTGCCCTTGAAGAACATCAAGGACCTCCCGGCCGAACCGCTAGCCGGCAAGATCGTCATCGACACCAACAACTACTACTGGGAGCGCGACGGCCGCTTCCCGGCGCTGGACAACGGGGAGGCCACCACCTCCGGGCTCCTGCAGGAACACCTGCCCGAGTCCAAGATCGCCAAGGGCTTCAACCACATCATGTCCGGCCAGATCACCACAGACGGCACGCCCGCCGGAACGGACAACCGCCGCGCACTGGCCACCGCCAGCGACTACCCGGAAGCCGCCGAGCTCGTCACACGGCTCTACGACGAATTCGGCTTCGACACCGTCAACATCGGCCCGCTGTCCGAAAGCTGGCGCGTGGAACGTGACCGTCCGGCCTACGTGGTCCGGCAGAACGCCGCAGAACTGCGCGAGAACCTCGCGAAGGCTCCCCGCACCGTCTAACCTCCCGGCCAAACCAGGCGGCCTTAGGGCCTGCGCGTCCGGAGCCGGCGCCACCAGGGGCGCCGGGCTTCCGGCTCGGGCACGACGACGTCGGCCGCTGCCGCCCGCCGCTCACGCCAGAGTGCCACCTCGGCGTCGACATCCCGTGTTTTGGTGGTGACGGGTGGCCCGCCCTGCAGCTGCCGGCGGGCGTCAATGACGCGGGTATTGAAGTCCGTGAGGAGCTCCCGCACCTGCGCCTCCGAGAACTGGGCGTCGAGGCGGGCGTCCAGTCCGGCGTCCTCGCCGCGCAGCAGGATCGCCGTCGGGCCAAGCCCGGTGATGTTCTCGCGCTGGAGCAGCCCCTTCACCCACCAGTCGGGGTCGTAGGCCTCGCCCAGCCCGGGGATGGGCTTGCCCGCGTATTTGAGATTGTCGAACTTGCCCTGCGCCATGGCGTCGCGGACCAGGTAGTCGGCGCGGGCGGCCTCGTCCACGGCGGCGCGCTTTTGCCGGAGTTCTTCCTCGGCGGCGCTGACCTCGTCGTTTTCCTGGACCGTGCTGCCGCTGGCCCGGATGGAGCGCAGTTCGGCCGCGCGTTCCACCCGGCGCCGGAACGCCGAGCCTCCCCCGTCACTCATGGCCACCGTCCTCTCCGCCGTCCGGATTCGTGGATCGGCTTCCAGTATGCGCAGGTTGGCCGGCCCGCCGAAAGTGCGGTCGGTGGACCGTTCAGTCCCCGTCGAGGCAGAGCACGAAGCCGGGAAACGCGTGGCGGCCGGCCCGCCCGCCCACCACGTCGATTGCCTCGCGCAGCTCACGGAGCTGGTCCACGCTCATCTGCAGCGGCGGTTCGTCGGGCTGGTAAGTGGTGAGCACCGGGTAGTCGACGCCCGGCTCCCCGGCCATCTCGATGTGACAGCCCAGCACGTGGCTGACCGGGTGCTCGGCGCAGAAGCGCAGGAGCCCGTCGATGCTGCGGACGAAGGCCGGCCAGTCATGGATGTAGAGCCGGCCCGGGTAGACGGTGTCCCCGGTGAGCAGGAACCCGGTGTACGGGTCGTAGAAGGTGACGGCGGCCCGGTCGTGGCCGGGGCTGGGCCAGCACCGCAGTACCCGGCCGCCGAGGTCCACCTCAGCCGGACCGCCGTCGTCGTCGGTGAAGCCAAAGTATGCCCAGGCGGAATCCTGCCCGGCGTCCACCACCTCGGTCCGGGGCCGGCCGGCGAACTGGGCGTCGCCCGCGACGTGGTCCCCATGCGGGTGGGTGTGCAGGACCAGGAGCCCGTAGCCGGCGCGGGGGTGGGCGGCCAGCCAGGTGTCGACCAGGCCGTCAACGACGCGGCGGAGCGGGAAGAACTCCGCCGAGGCCGTGGCGCCGGTGTCGATCAGCACGGCGCGGGTGTTGCCGAACAGCAGGAACACAAACGGTGCCTCGTAGTTCACCGCCATGTTCTGCCGCAGGATGAACGTGTGCTCGTCGTAGGCGTGGACCTGGATCTCCGGGTCCGTGTTGTGCTTCGCGGACTCGGAGCCGTGAATCCAGGCCACCTCCAGGTCACCGGGCCGGGGGACGCCGGAGGTGAAATCGACCGCTGTTGGCGAAGCCATTCTTAGAGGCCCGGCAGGACTTGTTCGCGGACCTGCTTCCGGAGGATCTTGCCCAGCATGGAGCGCGGCAGATCCTCGATCGGGACAATCCGGCGCGGGACCTTGTACCCGGCCAGGTGCTCGCGGCAGTATCTGCGCAGGGCTTCCTCGTCCAGCTCGGTTCCCGGCTCGAGTTCGACGGCGGCCACCACCAGTTCACCGCCGCGCTCCAGGGGTTTGCCGACGACGGCGGCGTCCCTGATGTCCGGGTGCAGGCGCAGCACGGCCTCCACCTCGGTGGGCGAGACGTTGAACCCGCCGGTGATGATGAGTTCCTTGGCGCGGTCCACCACGGTGGTGAAGCCGTCCGCGTCCACGGTCACCACGTCCCCGGTGCGCAGCCAGCCGTCGGCGGTGAGGGTTTTCGCGGTCTCGTCCGGGTTGTTCCAGTAGCCCTGGAAGACCTGTGGGCCCTTGATCAGGAGCTCGCCCGGCTGGCCCTGCGGGACCTCCGTTGAGGGGTCTTCGACGTCGACCACCTTCATCAGTGTGGAGGGGAACGGCACGCCGATGGTTCCGGTGCGGCGGGTGGGATGGAACGGGTTGCCCAGCGCCACCGGGGAGGATTCGGTCATGCCGTAGCCCTCCACCAGCAGGCCGCCGGAGACCGACTCCCAGAGCTCCACCACGTGGTCCGGCAGGTTCATGGCCCCGGAGATGCAGTACTTGCAGGACCGCAGCGAGATGCCCTTCTCCTTCGCGGCCATGGCCGTGCGCTCGTAGATCGGCGGGACGGCGCAGTACACGGTAGCCGGCGACTTCTTCATCGCGGCCAGCACCAGGTCCGGATCGAATGTGGGGAACAGGACCAGCAGGGCCTGTTTGCGGATGCCGTAGGTCAGGTAAAGGGTCATGCCGAAGGCGTGGAACATCGGCAGGATCGCGTAGAAGATTTCCTTGCGGGACTCCGCGCCGGCCATCCACGCCTCGCCCTGCAGCGCGTTGGCGTACAGGTTGAAGTGCGTCAGCATCGCACCCTTGGGCCTGCCGGTGGTGCCTGAGGTGTACTGGATCGCCGCGAGGTCCTCCACCGCCGGCCGCGGGTGCGACGGGTCGATCCGGCCGTGGCCCAGGAGTTGCTTCCACGGCATGGTGCCCGGGGCGGGGGCCGTCAGGGACTCCCGGGTGCTGCGCAGCCTCTTCACCGGCAGGCCCAGGGCGAGGCGCTTGGCCGCGGGGAACGCCTCGAGCAGGTTCACCGAGACCACGTGGTCGATCTCGACGTCGGCCGGGAACTCCCGGATGGCCGCCGCGGCCTTGTCCCAGACGATCACCACGCGGGCCTGGTGGTCCTCGAACTGGTGGCGCAGCTCGCGGGAGGTGTACAGCGGGTTGTGTTCAACCACGACGGCGCCCAGGCGCAGCACCGCGTAGAACGCCACCACGTGCTGCGGGCAGTTCGGCAGGATCAGCGCCACCCGGTCGCCGGCACGGACGCCCAGCCGGCGAAGCCCCTCAGCGGCCCGGTCAACCTGCTCGCCCAGCTCCGTGTAGCTGGTCCGGCGGCCGAAGAATTCCAGCGCCGGGGCGCTTCCGGCCTCAGCCACGGAGTGCTCCAGCATGGCCACCAGAGATTCCGTGGGCAGGTCAATCTCCGCAGGGACGCCGGGCTGGTAGTTCTTCACCCAGGGCTGCTGGTCCGTATGCTCCATGCCCACATCATTTCGCGAACTGCTGCCCGGGGCGAATCACGGACTCCTTCCGCCCCACTTCGCCGGACGGGCCGTAGGATGTGCAGACATCGGGGACCGTTGGGGGACAAGGGTGGCACATGCATAAGGTTCGACACATCATGATGGCCGCCGCCTTGACCGCGAGCGCACTGACAGGTTGCGCGCCGTCGGCCCCTGGCCCTGAGCAAGGATTCGTCCAGGCGCCGAGCTCCGATGCCAGCACACAAAGCCCGGACGCGGCCGCATCATCTCCTCGCACCATCCCGCCCACGCCGGCTGTGCCGGCCAAGGCGTCCCGGTTGTACTCCCAGACAGATGTCGAGTCGATGGTGGGGGTGTTTTCAGATCCCGGCGGAGGTCACGCCGTCGTCCTGTCCGGTGAAACATTCTGGAAAGAGAACTGGTTTTTCCATTTCAACGCTGGCGGGGCGAAGATCAAACCCGCCGAGTGTGCCGATACCCTCGCCTGGGCAACGCTCATGACTGATAACACCCCGGCTGCCGGAACCTTCAGGGGCACGTCCGCCGAACCCGTCTTCCTGGCCGTCACCGCGGACCGCGACGACCTGCTGTCGCTGGCCTTCTCCTCGGTCAGCAAGCTCCCAGATTGCTCCCCCGTGCGGCTGACCAGCGGAAATAACACCGCCACTGCAACGTACCTGCGAGCATCCGCATTTACCAACGGAGGCCTTACCTATGCCGTCATTGCGCGTCTGGCCATTGAGGGCAAAGGATCCATCCAGTTCCTGCGGGTGGCGGCCAAGAGCGGGACCCTGTTTGTCCAGGCCATTGCGGAAATCAAGGATGCAGACAATTACCGCGCCACGGCAGACCGGCTCACCAGCTACATCAACAACGTATTCCGCGGGCAGGACCTTCTTGGCAAGGGCCTCGATCCGCGTTCAGGGGCACGGCTGGGCAAGCAGGCCTGATCGCCCGCCGCACGTCCCGCCGTCGCAGTTTGACGCGGGGGCCCTCGGTTGTCCACAGTAAGTCAGTGCTCTTGAACGTTGATCAAATGGCCCCGGGCACCCTTGCCTCCGGCACCCGCCCGCTACCAAAGCAAATCGCAGCGCTGGCCGGCTTCCTGGTGGCGTCCTGGGCCGTCTCGTTGCTGGCCTCGCTGCCGATCAGGACCAACGGCGCCTGGTACGCGGCCGCGGACAAAGCCTCGTGGACCCCGCCAGGGTGGATGTTCAGCTCTATCTGGCTGGCGCTGTACGCGGCCATGGCCGTGGCCGCGTGGCTCGTGTGGCGGCAGCAGCGCTACCCGCGCCGGACGGCACTGAGGGTCTACGCCGGCCTGTTGCTGCTGAATCTGTCGTGGCCGCTAATGTTCTTCGGCATGTACCCGATGTTGGGGGCGGCCGCCCTGTGGCTGGCGCTGCTGGTGATCGCTGCCCACGCCGTGATTGCGACCTTCGCCGTCCTGCATTTCGGGCCGATCAGCACCGCCGCCGGGTTACTGATGCTGCCCTACGTTTCGTGGCTGGTGTTCTCGGCCAGCCTCAACCTGTACGCGGCCCTGAACAACTAGGCCGACGCCAGCGTCCTGGGCGGCGCAAGGCGACGACGACGGCGCTGCACCGCCGTCGTCGTCCGCCGCAGTTTAGGCGTTGACGTGCTCGGCAAGAATGGCGTCCACCTGGCCGAGCGCGCCCTTCATGCCCTCCTCCATGCCCATGGCGACGATCTTCTCCATCTGGTCCTCGTTCTCGAAGGTGGACAGGACGGTCATCCGGGTCCGGTCCCCGATCGGCTCGAGCGTCACGACACCGTGGATGGTGCCCATCTCGGCCACGGGATCGCCATTGTCGTCCGAGAAGCCGTCGTCGAACTCAAGGCGGTGCGGGRCATCGAGGGCAACAAAGCGCCACCAGCCGCGGGCTTTCTCCCCGCCGGGGCCGGTCATGTAGTAGCTGGCCTCCCCGCCGGGAACGAAGTCGTGCTTTTCGAAGGTGGCAGGCCAGGTGGGCGGGCCCCACCAGCGCTCCAGCTGGCGCGGATCCTCCCAGACCTGCCAGACGCGCTCCACGCCGGCATCGAACTCGGTGACGATGGAGAGGCTCAATGCCTCAAGGTTCTTGACTGAACTTGTAACGGTCATGTCCAACCCTTCCTATTCCCCTGCTTCGCTGTCTTCTGCCTTCCGGACCACTGGCTGGCCGGAATAAAGATTTCCGTCGGCGAGCAAATCGGCTATCCTTTCGGTCCGTTGCCGCCAGATGACCTCGTACTCATCGAGCAGCCTGCGGGCCCTTTGCAGTCCGTCGTGGTTGGCCCGCACAATCTGCTCCCTTCCGCGCTTCTCCTTGGTCACCAGCGAAGCGCGTTCCAGCACCGCCACGTGTTTCTGGACGGCGGCGAAACTCATGGCGTAGAGCGCAGCGAGCCCGGAGACCGAGAACTCGCCGACGGTTACGCGCCGCACAATGTCACGACGGGTCGTGTCTGCAAACGCCTGGAAGAGGCGGTCGACGTCTTCATCACTCCATTGATCTACAACCATTTGGTTGTAGAATATTGTGTTTGCGGAGGGGTGTCAAGGGGTCCCCGAAAGAGTCCGGTCACCCCAGGAACGAGCGGTGGATGTCGCTGCCGTACCGGCGGATGATGTCGCGCTTGGCCGCTTTGAAGGCCTCGAGGTTTCCGGCCCGGCCGTGCTGTTCGGTGTGGCGCCTGGCGAGCTCGTCCGCGATGACGTCCAGGAAGAGCTCGGCCAGCAACAGCCGGGCGGAGTCCCGGAACCGCCCGCGGCCGTCGACGTACAGCTGGACGGTGGGGGCCGCGGTGTTGATGATGACTTTGCGTTCGGCCGGACTGTAGACGGCCCGGTCGGCGCTGTTGTGCAGGCTGCGGAACTCGTAGCCGGTGAAGAGGTCGACGCCGTGGTCCCGGGTTGGCCTGTGTGCCTTGTGGTTGTGCGCCGCCTCCCGCAGCGGCGCCGTGGCTCCCAGCGCGTCCGGCCCTCCCCCGGCGCCCTGCGGACCCTGGCCGGCACCATGGTGCGACGCGTGCTCGGCAATGACGATCTCGCACAGCGCCCAAAAGTCGCCGGCCCGGGCGGTGAGTTCACCCCGGTCCCCGGGCCGTTCCCCCGTCACCGCCCATTCGAGCCGGTCCGCGGCGCCCAGCGTGCCGACGTCGACCGGTACCGGGACCGGTTCGATCTGCACGGAGGCGGGCAGTTCGGCCTCGAAGGTCAGGGTCGCGCCGTCGGGCAGTTGGGCGGCATCAAAAAGCAGCGACACGTGGAACGGATGGCCCGGCGGGCGGTAGTAGAAGGGCGTGGTGAAGCGCAGTGCCGCGGGCTGGTCCCCAACCGCCGGGGCCGTCCCAGGCGGCGGTGACGTTGCCAGCCCGAGGTCGACGACGGCGGCCTCGCTCATGTGCCGCAGGAGATGCTCGATCATGTCCGCGGCGCGGCCGGACGTGGTGGCCCGCTCCAGGTGCGTCAGTTTCTCCTTCTCGGCCTGGACCGCGCCGGCAATCATCGCGCTGACGGCTTCCGAGAACGCGGCGACGAAGGCGTCCCGGGGATTCAGGCCCTCCCGTTCGTCGCTGATGATCGCCCGGCCCCGCCCCAGCATCCCCGTCAGCGCATCACAGGACACCTCGCCGAACAGGTACTCGGTCCCCACCTGGTTTTCGAAGGCGAAGAGCTGGCAGTCGAGGACAGCTTTCCCGGACAGGACCACCAGGCCGTTGGTCCGTTCGTCCCCGCTGAGAGTCAGTTCGGTGTCCGCGGCCCGCTTCAGGGTCAGGGTGAAGGGGTAGTCCGCGCCGTCGAAGCTGACGGTTCCGGGCCGGTCCGGCCCGAGCAGCACCTCCGCCGGCGGTTCCAGGAAGCGGACCTGCAGGGTGTGGTGCTCCGTGGAGCCGGGCTGTCCGTGTTCCAGGTCCACTGTCCGGCGGCCCAGGACGGCGCGCAGGTAGAAGTTGGCGGACAGGGACTGCAGCAAGGTGTTGTACTGCGTGATCCGGGCGCGGGGGTTGTCCACCACCACCGTTACGCGGGTGCCGCTGCCGGCAGGGGCCTCCGGTACCCCGAGCCGGGCGTAGTCGGCGGGGTAGGCACGGCGGTCCTCCCCGCCGTCGTCGTAAAGATACCCGCCGTTATCGCCCCGGAAGACGTCGATGCGGGTGAAGCGGCCGGACTGGATGGTCTCGATCCAGCCGTGCCCCAGCCCGAAGATGGCCTGCTTGAGGCCCCGGCCGAAGTAGCCGCGGCCGTCGCCTTCACCGCGGGCCAGGGGGCTGTGGGCGCCGCCGTAGCTGAGGATCCGCCGGGCCTGCCCGAAGGACATGCCCTCCGCCTGGTCGCTGACCGTCAGCACGGCCCCGGTGTGATGGCGTTCGTAGCCCACGGTGATCCGGCCCGGCACCGCGGCTCCGGCGTTTTCCGCCCGGGCGTAGCTGTCGTCGCTGTTGGTGATCAGTTCCACCAGCGCCTTCTCCACCGAGGCGAAGCGCCGTGAGTCGATTCCGATCACACGCTGGTCAACCTGGATCCGGGCAACCGTCATGCTGATTCCCTCGCCGCTACTGCCGCTTCCCCTCTTACGGGGAGACTAGCAGTCCGCCGGAAGACCGCCTAGGGCGTAGTGGAGGCAGGCTGCAGGTGGAGCGCATCCGCCGGGTTCCCGCCGCGGACAAAGGCGCCCAGCCAGGCCATGGCCGCTTCGCGGGACGTGAAGAATTCGTGCGGATACTTGGTGTCCCGGCTGGTGGCGGCCGCCACCACACGGTCCACCGCACTCGATCCGAGGACGGCGATGGCAATAACGTCTGCTGATTTGGCGAACTCGTAACGGGCCGCGGCGCTGATGACGACGTCGGTCATTTCGGAGAGCATCGGCACTTGCCTGCCCTGGCAGAG
This sequence comes from Arthrobacter sp. 05L45_2, assembly GCF_056397525.1. Classification (NCBI taxonomy): domain Bacteria; kingdom Bacillati; phylum Actinomycetota; class Actinomycetes; order Micrococcales; family Micrococcaceae; genus Arthrobacter; species Arthrobacter sp. 05L45_2. Next base: position 11,478 of record NZ_JBFTNO010000062.1, read on the forward strand.
TTGTTTGGTTGCGCGCATGGCATCGCGGGCATCGCTGACGTCGACAAAGGAGCCGGGCACCCACACCGACTCGAGGATGCCGCCACTAATGCGCAGGGCGTTTTTACCGTCTGCGGCAAGGAGTGGTTCGGGCGTCATTTGGCCCATTCTAAACGTGCCAAAGCCGGGCACCTCGTCAACACGGCAGCGACCCTGTCATAAATAGGGCCGTCACTTCACCCCKGCCCTCTTACGGCGGTCTTCTTTACCGCGGAGGTCGCGGTTAAGGCGGCGGTCGCCGTGGTACAGAATCGACTCCCAGTTAATCTCCTCCGGCGCCTTCGGGATGATCTGCGGAGGTGCGGGCGCGGCGGCTTTCGGCTTGACGTAAAGCCAATTCAGCACGCCCAGGAAGATATCGACGATCGAGTTCCGGATCCCCATGTAGGCGCGGATGGCGTACGCGGCCATAACCGCGTTGAAGGCCGCGAACGCCGCGTTGGTCCAGTTTTGCTGCAGGACATCGCGCCAGACCGTGAACAGCGAAAAGGCGACGATCGCGTATGGCGCGATCACGTAGATCGCGGGCGCCGCCGTCCGGTCCTTGACCTTGGGCGTGCGGGCGAACGGAATCTTGTCACCGGTCAGGGCCTGCTGCAGGGATTTCAGCACGCCGGCGAGGTTCACCGGCATCAGCACCAGGTTGAACCCGTAGATCCGGAAGATGTCGCTGAAGCGGTGCCCGGACTCGCGCAGGTCGCTGCCCATGGCCAGGAAGTAGGGCAGCGCGGCGGCGAAGACCAGCGGGCTGAGGAGCCTGCTGTCATAGGGGTAGGCCAGCAGGAACAGGAGCCCGAAACTGGCCCAGGTGAGCGACGCCATGTAGTTCACGCGGAGCATGATTTCGCGGGCCCTGACGTCCTTGTCGAGGCCGCGGCGGTGCCGGATGGTGTCCCAGAGTTTGGGCAGGATCAGCAGGCCGCCGTTGGCCCAGCGCCGCCGCTGCACCACCAGTGACCCGAAGTCCGGCGGGGTGGCGCTGTAGCTGAGCCGTTCGGGGTAGTTCACGAGGTCCCAGCCTTCACGGCCCAGGTCCACGCTGGATTCGGTGTCCTCAATGACGGTCCGGTCCTGGATGTAGGTCCGGACCTCGAAGCCACCCTCGGAGGAGACCTCCACAATGTCCTCGAGGGCAACCTTGCGGATCACGGCGTTGGCACCCACCCAGAACGTCGCCCCGTAGCGCGTCATGCCCTRGTGCTGGATGTGCTGCAGGTCCGTCGTGGCCCCGGCTACGCGTTCGATGCGGGTGGGGGCGCCGCGGAACGAGGAGTACGGGGTCTGGGTCACGGCCACCCGCTCGTTGCCCGGTGATTCCAGGAAGTGGACCAGGCGCAGGCAATAGTCACGCAACAGCAGCGAGTCGGCGTCGAGGGTCAGGACGTAGGTGCTGTCGGCGATGACCAGGTCCCCGGCGGCGGGCTCGGCCGCGGGCTCGGCCGCGGGCTCGGCGGCGGGCTTTGCGGCCGGGTCTGCGGCCAGCCGCAGGACAGTTCCATCGGCTGTCTGTTCCTGCCGCCACCGGTGCCCCATCAGGCTCAGGTAGGAGTTGAGGTTCATGGCCTTGTTGGCCTCGTGCGACAGGCTCGCATACTTCTTGCGTTCGAAGGTGGAGACGCGGACGTTGAAGATCCAGGTCAGCCGGGCGTAGAGCTCCCGCATGCGCGGTAATTCCGGGGCCGTCTGCTGGGCGCGGGCAGCGTAGAGCGCGGTTAGGACCAGGCGCAGTTCGCGGGCCAGGCCCATCAGCACCAGGTCAACGAAGAACTCATCGACGTGGTCCTCCACCTGCTCGGCCTCGGCCATGCCCTCAAGCCAGCCGGCCGCATATTCGTATTCCTCGATGAGGGCGGGCAGTTCCGCCCCTGCTGAGAGCTTGCCGGCGCGTTCGTTGAACGCCGCGCTCGCGGCGTTCAGGCGGGACGACGGCTCCTTGAGGGTTCTGGTGATGCCGGCGGCGAGGTCGCGGGTGGCCTGCAGCCGTGCCTGCTCATCGGGGTTGTCCGGGAACGGCGGGTCATCCAGGAGCAACACCACGGAAAGGTCCGGGAACTCCTGCAGGGCCGCGGACCAGAGCGTCGCCCGGACCACCTGCGGCTCTTCCGCGTAGGACGGGACAAGGACGGTGACGGCATCCGTGTAATCGGTGAAGTGACGGTCCAGTTCGCCGCGGGGAACCCTGCGGTGGTCGCGGAAGCGGTTGAGGGCGCCCTGGCGTGCCAGCAGGTACATCAGGGCCGAGAACGTCAGGAAGGTGACGACGATGACGTAGGAGACGGCTTCCGCCCGGAACCTGAATCCCGCAGTGGGGTCGTTGATCAGGGCCCTGATCACGGTGGTCACCACATAGCCAGCCCACGCAAGGACCGTCACGACGATGCCCACACGTCCGAGGATGATTTTCCGGCGGGATGGTTCGGGATGAACGATGGCCAGCGGTTCGGAGCGCCGTTCGGCTCCCCATTGCCGTTTGCGGACCTTTGTGGCCTGATCGTCGGCCGCGGAATCTTCAGGCCGCGAAACGGCCAGGAGGTCGGACATAAATCCCCATCTGCATCATGTGCACCCCCAGCGGACACACTTCAGGCCGGCCTCGTCATTAGGCGGTGCGGTCTGCCCATATAATAAGCGCACGACCCCACAT
>NZ_JBFTNO010000063.1:0-14131 GCF_056397525.1 Arthrobacter sp. 05L45_2
CCTTTACGGGGAACCTGACCTGACCATCAAGGTGGTCCGCGACGTCTTCAACGAGGACTTCTCCAAGCTGATCGTCTCCGGCGAGGAAGCCTGGGACACCATCGAGGCCTACGTCACCTACGTGGCACCGGACCTGGTGGGCCGGCTCGAGAAGTGGACCAAGGACACCGACATCTTCGCCGCCTGGCGCATCGACGAGCAGATCCACAAGGCGCTTGACCGCAAGGTCTTCCTGCCGTCCGGCGGTTCGCTCGTGATCGACCGCACCGAAGCCATGACCGTGGTGGACGTCAACACGGGCAAGTTCACCGGCAGCGGCGGCAACCTCGAGGAAACCGTCACCAAGAACAACCTGGAAGCGGCCGAGGAAGTTGTCCGGCAGCTGCGCCTGCGCGACATCGGCGGCATCATCGTCATCGACTTCATCGACATGGTGCTCGAATCCAACCGGGATCTCGTACTGCGCCGCATGGTGGAGTGCCTGGGCCGGGACCGGACCAAGCACCAGGTCGCCGAGGTGACCTCACTCGGCCTTGTGCAGATGACCCGCAAGCGGATGGGCACCGGGCTCCTGGAAGTCTTCGGCGAGCAGTGCGAAGCGTGTGCCGGCCGGGGCATCGTCACCCACGACGAACCCGTCGAGCACCGCCGCGCCAACACCGTCGCCGCTGAGCACCACGTCCCGCGGACCGAACACCAGCCTGCAGCCCGAAGTGAGCGCAAGCGTCGCCGCGGCAAGGGCGGCCAGGGGAACGGCGAGGCCATGCCGTCCACGCCGGCCGTTGCAGCCCACCCCGAGCCGACGGAAGCGGAACGCCACGCCAAGGCGGAGGCAACCCGCGCGGCACTGGCGAACATCGCCGCCGCCGCGCACGCCGCCCACCTGCACGACGGCGACGCGCATTCCGCGCCGGACGCCGCCACCCGGCAGGCCGCGCTCGATGCCGCGGTAGAGCTCGCTTCGACGGAGGAAGCCGCCGGACGTCCGGCCGCGGTCCTGACCTTCGGCGGCGAACAGGTCGCCCTGCCGTTCGTCGAGCACGCCGAGGAAACCCGGCAACCGGCGCTGACCCTGGACCTGCTGACCGAGGCTTTCGCGAGCCTGGGCGACTCCGAGTCCGGTGCGCAGACGGCGGCGGCCCCTGCGGTCGAGACGGCTGCAGCCGAAACTCCGGCGGCCGGGACCGCCGGCGAGGCCCCAGCGGCGTCGCCCCGTGCCACCCGGGGACGGGGACGGGCCCGCACTGCCCGGATCCAGCCGCCAGGCACCCGCACCCGCGAAGAGCAGGCATCGGCACGCCAGGAGGCCGCCAAGGCCCCGGCCCAACAGGCCCCGGCACGCCAGGAGCCCGCCAAGGCCCCCGCGGCTAAGGCTCCGGCCGCAGCAGCGCCTGCTGCCAAGGCTCCCGTCAACCAGGCCCCTGCGGGTTCGGCAGACGGCACGGCACCCCGCCGGGTCCGCCGTAACCGCAGCGCCAGCCGCGCCCAGGGTGCCGCCAACGAGACGTCCGTGCAGCAGCGCGAGAACGCACCGTCGGTAGCAGCAGTCTCCGTCCACGAGGCCAAGGCGCCGGAACCGGCAACGCCCGCCGCTAAGTCCGCCGCTGCGGAACCGGTCATCCTCGGCGTCGGCGTACCGGCCTCGGAGCTCTAGGCCCGGGAAAACCCCACCGCCCGCGGGTATCGTCCGGGCCCGACGTAACATCACGTCGGGCCCGGACGGTGCCCGCGAGTGCGTTAACGGCCCGGAGCTGCGGGGCGGCTAGGCTGGGGAACTGACACGGGGTGCCGCGCATCGAGCCGGCTGAGATCCAGACCCGTTGAACCTGTCCGGTTAGCACCGGCGAAGGGATGTCTTATGCTTTCAACCACCCCGCAGGTAACCGCGCCCCCGGCGGCCCAGCCGGACCCCTCCCGCCCTGCCCCCATCCTGCATTCGGCGTTCCCGGGCCGGGCGGCAGCCCATACGCGGCCCGCTACCGCCCGGATACCCCGCGTCCTGGCCATCGCCGGGTCCGACCCGTCCGGCGGGGCCGGCATCCAGGCGGACCTGAAGAGCATCGCGGCGAACGGAGGCTACGGGATGGCCGCCGTCACGGCCCTGACCGCCCAAAACACCCGGGGTGTGCGGGCCGTGCACGTGCCCCCGGCCTCCTTCCTCACCGCCCAGCTCGAGGCTGTCAGCGATGACATCACCATCGACGCCGTCAAAATCGGGATGCTCGGCGACGCCGCGGTGATTACCGCCGTCCGGGACTGGCTCGAGAAGGTGCGGCCCGCCGTCGTCGTCCTGGACCCGGTCATGGTGGCAACCAGCGGCGACAGGCTGCTCCGCGAATCCGCGGAGGACGCCCTGAGGTCCCTCCTGCCCCTGGCGCACCTCATCACCCCCAACCTGGCCGAGCTCGCCATCCTGGTCGGAGAACCGACCGCCCGGGACTGGGCCGGGGCGTTGGAACAGGGCAAACGCCTCGCGGCGCAAACCGGGACCACGGTGCTGGTCAAGGGCGGACACCTGCCCGATGGCGGCACCTGTCCGGACGCGCTGGTCAACACCGGGGGAGTGCTCCGCGGGGAGACCGTGGAGGTGCCCGGTGAGCGGATCGCCACCCGCAACAGCCACGGTACGGGCTGTTCCCTGTCCTCGGCGCTGGCCACCGCCCAGGTCCGGTGCCAGGACTGGGAAGCGGCGCTGCGGGAAGTCAAACCGTGGCTTCAGGGGGCGCTGGCGGACGCCGGACGCCTCGAAGTTGGCACCGGCAACGGCCCGGTGCACCACTTCCACCACGTAACCGGCGCCCGGCCGCCGGCTGACGGCGACTTCGCCGAGGGCCTCGACGGGATCGCCACCGGCGGCCTGGACGCTATTTATGGTCTGGACTTCATCCGGGGGCTGGCCAGCGGCGCCCTGCCCGAACACGAGTTCGCCTACTACCTGCGCCAGGACGCCTTGTACCTCAACGGCTATTCACGGGTCCTGGCCCGCGCGGCCGCCCTGGCGCCGTCGGAAGCGGAACAGCTCTTCTGGGCCCGGTCGGCGCAACAGTGCCTCGAGGTCGAATCCGAGCTGCACCGGACCTGGCTGGCCGGACGCGCGGGGGAGGCGCGGCCCGGTCCGGTCACGAAGGCCTACGTGGACCATCTCCTCGCGGCCTCGCTGGGCAGTTACGGCGTCCTCACCGCGGCAGCGCTGCCTTGTTTCTGGCTCTACGCCGAGGTGGGCGCAACCTTGCACAGGCAATACCTCGACGCCGGCGCGCCGGCCGAGCACCCCTACGCGGAGTGGCTTCGCACCTACGCCGACGAGGCCTTCGCCGAGGCTACGCGGCAGGCAATCCGGTACACCGACGCCGCGGCCCGGCGCGGTTTCGAGTCGGAGCGGACCGCCATGACCGAGGCGTTCCGGCAGTCCTGCGACTACGAGGTGGCGTTCTTCGACGCGCCGAGGCTGCACGCCTGACGCGGCCCCGGCCCTGCGGCCGGTAACATTATGGGGCGCGGTTCCGGAAGTCGCCGCGGCAGCACCGCTCCAGCCCCTCGGGGACGGGGTGTGGCGGCCGTCACGCATCACTCTCCGGAGCCGGCCTCGTTTGCGGCCGAAGGCAAAATTAGCGTAGTCTAGATCTTCGGTGCTTACGCCAACACTTGGGTTATGACCTTGATGAACAGTTCACCCGTACTCCGGGCAGGACTTTCCACGGTATAGCTCATGGGTTCCCCCGGGGAATCMACCGGCGTTGAGGCACAGCGTGAGCCGGTCTACAAAATGTGGCCCCAGGTTCCGCACGCAAATCTAGTAATAAACGTCGAGAGAAGTGAGTCCCCCAAGTGGTGTACGCGATTGTCCGCGCAGGCGGCCGCCAAGAGAAGGTTTCCGTTGGAGACTTCGTTACCCTGAACCGCGTCGCCGGTGGCGCCGGCAGCACCATCGAGCTGCCCGCCCTGCTCCTGGTTGACGGCGAGAAGGTTACGTCCGCTGCTGCGGACCTGGCCAAGGTAACGGTTACGGCTGAGATCCTCGAAGACCTCCGTGGTCCGAAGATCGTCATCCAGAAGTTCAAGAACAAGACCGGTTACAAGAAGCGCCAGGGTCACCGTCAGGAACTGACCAAGGTCAAGATCACCGGTATCAAGTAACTAGCGTTACTGTTCAGGTTTTCAACAGATTCCCCAGAATTTTAAAGGCAGGCATTTCAAATGGCACATAAAAAAKGCGCGAGCTCCACTCGCAACGGTCGTGACTCCAACGCCCAGTACCTCGGCGTCAAGCGCTTCGGCGGCCAGGTAGTTTCCGCAGGCGAGATCATCGTCCGCCAGCGCGGCACCCACTTCCACCCGGGCGCCGGCGTCGGCCGCGGCGGCGACGACACCCTGTTCGCCCTGACCCCCGGTGCTGTCGAGTTCGGCACCCGCCGTGGTCGTCGCGTTGTGAACATCGTGGCTGCTGCAGCTGCAGAGTAACAACCAGTTCTAAATCGGTGGGGCGGACCAGTAGGTCCGCTCCACCGGTGTTTTAACCGCATTACAATCAACTTGGACCTTTTGCGGTCCGGGGAACAGCACTGAGGAGATCCACGTGGCGAGCTTTGTAGACCGGGTAGTACTGCACGTATCCGGCGGTACCGGCGGCCACGGGTGTGTCTCCGTACACCGCGAGAAATTCAAGCCCCTCGGCGGTCCCGACGGCGGCAATGGCGGCAACGGAGGCGACGTGATCCTTCGCGTCGACCCGCAGACCACCACCCTCCTCGACTACCACCACGCCCCGCACCGGCACGCCACCAACGGCGGCCCCGGCATGGGCGACTGGCGCGGCGGCAAGAACGGCGAAACCCTGATCCTGCCGGTTCCCGAGGGCACCGTCGTCAAGAGCAAGGACGGAACCGTCCTGGCCGACATGGTGGGCGAAGGTACCGAGTTCATCGCCGCGGCCGGCGGCATCGGCGGCCTGGGCAACGCCGCCCTGTCCTCGCAGAAGCGCCGCGCCCCCGGCTTCGCGCTGCTCGGCATTGAAGGCGAATCCAGCGACATCGTCCTGGAACTGAAGTCCATCGCGGACATTGCCCTGGTCGGGTTCCCCTCCGCCGGCAAGTCCAGCCTGATCGCCGCGATGTCCGCGGCACGGCCGAAGATCGCCGATTACCCGTTCACCACGCTGATCCCCAACCTCGGCGTCGTCCAGGCCGGCGACGTGCGGTTCACCATCGCCGACGTCCCGGGCCTGATCGAAGGTGCCAGCGAGGGCAAGGGACTGGGCCACCACTTCCTGCGCCACGTCGAACGCTGCGCCGCCCTGGTCCACGTCCTGGACTGCGGCACGCTCGAATCCGAGCGCGACCCGCTCTCTGACCTTTCCGTCATCGAAGCCGAACTTGAGAAGTACGCAGTCGACATGAGCTACGCCGGTTCCGACGGCGAAGTTGTGCCCCTGAACCACCGCCCCCGCCTGGTGGCCCTGAACAAGGTGGACCTGCCTGACGGCAAGGACATGGCCGAATTCGTCCGCCCGGAACTCGAAAGCCGCGGCTACAAGGTGTTCGAAATCTCCGCCACGAGCCACGAGGGCCTCCGCCAGCTGGGCTTCGCCATGGCAGAGATCGTCAAGGCCGCCCGTGATGCGGTGGCCGCGACCCCGCCGAAGGTCCAGGCACCCGTCCTGCGGCCCCGCGCCGTCAACGAAAGCGGCTTCACCATCCGCCGCGAGGAGAAGAACCTCGAGCCGCTCTTCCGCGTGCTCGGCGAGAAGCCCGTGCGCTGGGTCAAGCAGACCGACTTCACCAACGAAGAAGCCATCGGCTACCTCGCGGACCGCCTCGCCAAGCTCGGCGTCGAAAGCGAACTGTTCAAGCAGGGCGCCAAGCCGGGCGACACCGTGGTCATCGGCGAGGACGACGGCGTCGTCTTCGACTGGGAGCCCACCATGATGGCCGGCGCGGAACTCCTCGCCTCACCCCGCGGCACCGACGTGCGTTTCGCCGACATCGGCGACCGCCCCACCCGCGGTCAGAAGCGCGAGGAGCAGCAGGAACGCCGGGATGCCAAGGCCGCCGCCCGGGCCGAGCTCGAGGCCGAGCGGAAGGCCGGGATCTGGACCGAATCGGTCAGCTCCCGCCGCGCACCGCAGCCGCTCAAGGAGAGTGGACTCGGCGAAGCCGATGACGAGTAACACGGTCGTGGCGCCCGGAACCGGGGCGGCTCCCGGCCGGGCCCTGCTCGCAGGTGCCCGCCGGATTGTGGTCAAAGTCGGCTCCTCGTCCCTGACCTCCATCAAGGGCGGCATCGACGAGGAAGCCCTCACCGGCCTCGCCGACGCCCTGGCGCACAAGCGGAACGCCGGCACCGAGATCATCCTCGTCTCCTCCGGCGCGATCGCGGCCGGGCTCGCCCCGCTGGGCCTGGCGAAACGCCCCCGCGACCTCGCCACCCAGCAGGCTGCCGCAAGTGTGGGCCAGGGCCTGCTGATGGCCCGGTACACCCATGCCTTCGGCGCGCACGGCGTGACCGTGAGCCAGGTCCTGCTGACCGCGGACGACTTCATGCGCCGCAGCCAGCACACCAACGCGTTCCGTGCCCTGGACCGGCTGCTGAACCTCGGCGTCGTCCCCGTGGTGAACGAAAACGACACCGTCGCGACCCACGAGATCCGCTTCGGCGACAACGACCGGCTCGCGGCGCTGGTGGCCCACCTGGTCCGCGCCGACGCCCTGGTGCTGCTCTCCGACGTCGATTCGCTGTACGACGGTCCGCCTTCGCATGGAGCCAAACGGATCGCCAGCGTCACCGGCCCACGCGACCTCGACGGCGTCTCCATCGGCAGCACCGGCAAAGCCGGCGTGGGCACCGGCGGCATGGTCACCAAGGTCGAGGCCGCCTCCATCGCCGCCGGATCCGGAATCAGTGCGCTGGTGACCTCCACCCCCAACGCGGCCGCCGCGCTGGCGGGGGAGGACGTGGGAACCTGGTTCTCCGTCAACGGCGCCCGGAAACCGATCCGGCTGCTCTGGCTGGCCCACCTCGCATCCGTACAGGGGACCCTGGTGCTCGACGACGGCGCTGTCCGGGCCGTCCGGGACCGCCACACCTCGCTGCTGCCCGCCGGCATTTCCGCCGTGAGCGGCGACTTCGAAGCCGGCGACGCCGTGGAGATGGTCGGGACCGACGGGACCGTCGTGGCCCGCGGCCTGGTCAACTACGGCGCCGGGGAACTGCCCCAGATGCTGGGCCGCTCCACCCGGGAACTCGGCAAGGCGCTGGGGCGCGGCTATGACCGTGAAGTTGTTCATGTTGACGACCTGGTGCTGGTCTAAGCGGCCTGCTCGCCTAAACTTGGAGCATGACTGAGGCCCTGACTTCGCACCCCGACCTGCCGGTTCACGACGCGCCCTCCACGGGCCTGCCGCCGGCCGTGACGGACGTCGAGTCAGCCGTGCACGCCATCGCCGACCGCTCCCGGGAGGCCTCCCGCCGGATGGCCCGTGCCAACCGTGCCTGGAAGGACCGCGGACTGCGCGCCGTGGCCGCCGCACTGCTCCAGCACCAGGACCGAATCCTGTCCGCCAACGCCAGGGACGTCGCCGCGGGCCGGGACAACGGCACCTCCGCGGCGCTGCTGGACCGGCTGACCCTGACCGGCGCCCGGGTCCAGGCCCTCGCCGCGGCCCTGGAGAACCTCGCCAACCTGCCCGATCCGGTCGGCAACGTGGTTCGCGGCCAGACCTTGCCCAACGGCCTGCGCCTGCGCCAGATCAACGTGCCCATGGGCGTTGTCGCCGCGATCTACGAAGCACGTCCCAACGTCACCGTCGATATTGCGGGGCTGGCCCTCAAGAGCGGCAACGCCGTCATCCTCCGCGGCGGGAGCGCTGCCGCAGCGACCAACGAGGCGCTGGTGGGGATTCTCCGCGACGCCCTGGAATCGGTCGGCCTGCCCGCCGACGCCGTCCAGACCGTGGACCAGTTCGGCCGCGACGGCGCCAACGTCCTGATGAAGTCACGCGGCCGTGTGGACGTCCTGATTCCCCGCGGCGGACGCGACCTGATCCAGACCGTGGTCACTAACTCCTCCGTTCCGGTCATCGAAACCGGCGAAGGCAACGTGCACATCTTCATTGACGCCTCGGCAGACGAGCAGATGGCCGTCGACATCCTGCTCAACGCCAAAACCCAGCGCCCCAGCGTCTGCAACACCGTCGAGACACTCCTGGTCCACTCCGGCTCGACCGTGCTCCCGGCCGTCGCCGCCGCCCTGCGCGAAGCCGGTGTCACGCTGCACACGGACGACCGGATCCGGGCCGCGCTCCCGGCCGGCCTCGACTCGGTGCCGGCCACCAACGAGGACTGGGCCACCGAGTACATGGACCTGGACCTGGCGGTGGCCATGGTGGACAGCCTGGATGAAGCAGTCCGGCACATCCGTACCTGGTCCACCGGACACACCGAGGCGATCCTCACCAACGACCTCGCTAACGCCGAGAGGTTCATCGCCGAGATCGATTCGGCCGCGGTCATCGTGAACGCTTCCACCCGGTTCACCGACGGAGGGGAGCTTGGCCTGGGCGCCGAGGTGGGCATATCCACCCAGAAGCTGCACGCCCGGGGCCCGATGGGCCTCACCGAGCTCACCACCACGAAGTGGATCGTGCAGGGCGAAGGCCAGATCCGCGGCTAGTAACGCGGTAACATGGAACAGAAGCCAGGGACGAGGGCGCATACCGCCGTCGTCCAACAATCGTATTTTTTGTGAACTCACTAGGGGAGAACATGCTGTTCCAGCAGATCGCCACATCCATCGCCGCAGCGGTCGAACACGAGGAACTCGCGCCGCTCATCGCGCCGCCGTTCGTCATTGGCGGCACCATGTTCGTGTTCCTGCTGGTCCTGATGTTCATCACGCTCTCCTACGGCAACCTTGGCAAGCGCCACGAGGCCGTCGAGGAGCACGCGGACCCGYACCGCCAGCACCCGAACAAGCACGACCACGGCCAGGGCCACTAGTTATTTCCGCCACAGTGAAGCAGCACGGCGCGAAGCGCCGCCTGCGGCTGGGTGTGATGGGTGGCACGTTCGACCCCATCCACCATGGCCACCTGGTAGCGGCCAGTGAGGTCGCGGCGAAGTTCGACCTCGACGAAGTGGTGTTCGTCCCCACCGGGCAACCCTGGCAAAAAAGCAGCAAAAAAGTCAGCGAGGCCGAGCACCGGTACCTCATGACGGTCATTGCCACGGCATCGAACCCGCGCTTCACCGTCAGCAGGGTCGACGTCGACCGCCCGGGTCCCACCTACACGATCGACACCCTGCGGGACCTCCGCACGCTGCGGCCGGATGCGGACCTGTTCTTCATCACCGGCGCGGATGCCCTGGCCCAGATCCTGTCGTGGAAAGACATCGACGAACTCTGGTCCCTGGCCCACTTTGTGGGTGTCACCCGCCCGGGCCACGTGCTGGACGGCATGGGCCGCAAGGACGTCAGCCTGCTCGAGGTGCCCGCCATGGCGATCTCGTCGACGGACTGCCGGGCACGGGTGGCCGCAGGAAACCCCGTCTGGTACCTCGTGCCGGATGGCGTGGTCCAGTACATTGCCAAATACGATCTCTATGACGGCCAGGCCAGCCCCGAACCGGAACACCAGGAGCCCCGGCCGGCCCGCGAGACCCACCTAACCGCCAGCACCGAATGAGCCTTTAATGAGTCAGGAACAGCCTCCCATCCGCAGCCGCCGCGAATTGCGCCAGGCCAGGGATGAACGCCAGGACACCAAGCCCGGCGCCGGTACCGACGGTGCCGGCGCTGCTCCGGCTGCCCCGGGCCAGGAGGGCTCCGCGGGCTCCGCGGGCTCAGCACCACAGCCGGAGGAGGCCGCCCCCGCGTTCTCGGAACGCCCGGAGGCTCCTACGGAGGCCGAGACCACCGGCCGCCGCCGCATCCCCGGCCCCGTGGACTCCGTCCCTGCGTCCACCCCCGCAGAACGGTCATCCCAGGTCCGCGCCCGCGACCGCGCAGCACTGCGGACCATCAAGGAACTCGCGGAAAAGGAAGGCCAGCTCTCACCCGGCGGCCCGCCCACCCGCCGGCAGCTGCGGCTCCAGCAACTCGCCGAGGAAACTGCGCCCGCCACGTCGGCCAATCCGATCGTCCCGTCGCCGCGCACCCGCACCCACCCGGCCGTGCCGCCGGCTGCGAAGCGACCGGCAGACCAGCCCGAGGCCGCCCAGCACACGGCGCCCGCGGCGGACGCTGAGCCTACTCCGGGCACGTCGCCCGCGGCGCAGGCAGCTGAAGCGGGTAACGAACCGGACGGGAAGCTTCCGGAGGGAATGAGCGTGGAGCAGGCTCTGGCCGCGCGCGAACTCCTCGCCGCCCAGGCCCGGAACCAGGTGGCGAAGATGGAGCACATCGCTGCCACGGACCCGGACGCCGTCGACCCCGAAATGCTCGCCGAGCAGATCGCCCTGGCCGAGCGCGCAGCCGTCCTCAACCGGCGGGCCGCCGCCAAGCAAAAACTGGCCCAGCAGAACAGCCAGCCGGCGCAGCAGCGGACCGAAGCACCAAAGAACGACCCCTCGACGGCCAGCAACCTGGCCATGGTCACCCCGCTGGAATTCGTCCAGGTGCCCGGCGTGGAGCGGCCGGTCATGAAGCGGCCCGCCACCTCCTACGTCCCGCTGGTCACCAATTCCAGCCCGAAGGTGCAGCCTTCAAAGACCTCCCGTCGGAACGGCCAGCCGCGGAAGCGGGACGCAGCGGCGGTCAATGGCCGCGCGGGCGTCCTGGCCCGTGCCGAGGCGGCCGCGCAGGCCGCGTCAAGCCGTCGTCCGGCCCGCGCCGCCGAGCCGGAGAACGCCAGTGTCCAGGCAGTGGAAGAGGATTTCGCCGCACGGCCACCGGTAGCCGCCAATGCCGCCTACGGCCTGGATCCACTCGATGCCGCCACCGCGGGCCTCGGCAGGGCGCAGCGCCTCCGCGCCCTGCAGCTTGGCGTGCTGGCCCTGGGGCTGCTGGCGCTCATCGCCGGCATCATCCTGATTATCACCGGAATGGCGCACTAACCGCCGGGAAGCCCCGGCAGGTCCCGGCGTCGGGCCGGTGACCGCACCAGCGGATGAGCCTCCGCAACAATTTTCAATAATCACCAGGTTTTATCTTCAACAAGGAGTCCCGTGACTGCAACCGATTCATCCATCGCCACAGCCCGCCACGCAGCCCGCGCTGCCGCCGAAAAGTTGGCCGAGGACATTGTGGGCCTCGACGTCAGTGAGCGGCTTGCCCTCGCCGACGTCTTCCTGATCGCCTCCGCTCCGTCCGAGCGCCAGGTCAACGCAATCGTCGACGGCATCGAGGACGAACTGTCCAAGTTCGACCTCAAGCCCGTCCGCCGTGAAGGGCGCTCCGGCGGCCGCTGGGTACTGCTGGACTACGCCGACGTCGTCAWCCACGTCCAGCACGAGGAAGACCGCGTCTTCTACGCCCTGGAACGCCTCTGGAAGGACTGCCCCGTCGTGGACCTGCAGCTCGGCGACGACGCCTCCGCGAAGGCCGGCGCAGCTACAGAAACCGACTAGGCGCCGCGTCCCTCCGGCGCGGAACCCCGAATATACCCGATTTGGAATTTTCGGAAGTGCTGGTCTAAGATATTTGAGTTGCTTCGGAGAGAACGAAACCGGGGCAGCGAAAATTCGGGGCTGTGGCGCAGCTGGTAGCGCACCTGCATGGCATGCAGGGGGTCAGGGGTTCGAGTCCCCTCAGCTCCACCGAACGAGGTCCCGCTCACTGAGCGGGACCTCGAGTCATTTAAGCCTGGCTTAGGATGGGGACCGTGAACGAAACCCGGCCGCTTCGATTCGCCGATGTTGTGGTGATCGGCGCCGGACAGGCCGGGCTCTCGGCCGCCTACCACCTGCAGCGACGGGGCTTCGTGTCCGCGCTGCGGCCGGCGCCGGCGCCAGCCCAGGGTCCGGGCGATTCGGGCGACGACAGGCAACAGCGCAGCTATGTGGTGCTCGACGCCGAGGACGGCCCCGGCGGTGCCTGGCGGCACCGCTGGAAGAGCCTGCTGATGGCCACCGTGAACGGCATCAGCGACCTTCCGGGCATCCCGCAACCCTCCGTGGACCCGGCGGAGGCAAGCTCCAGCTTCCTCTCACGCTATTTCGGCGGCTATGAGACCCAGCTGGGCCTCGCCATCCAGCGGCCCGTTAAGGTCCACTCCGTTGCCCGCGAAGATGCCGACCCGGCCGGACGGCTCCGGATTACCACCTCCCGGGGATCCTGGTCCGCCCGGGCACTCATCAACGCCACGGGGACCTGGACCCGGCCCTTCTGGCCCATCTACCCGGGCCAGGCGAGCTTCCTTGGCCGCCAGCTGCACGTGGCCGACTACGTTTCGGCCGAGGAGTTCCGGGGACGGCACGTGGTGGTGGTCGGTGGCGGAATCTCCGCCGTGGGCCTGCTGGACGAAATTTCCCGGGTCACCAGCACCACCTGGTTCACCCGGCGGGAGCCCGTCTGGCGGGACGAAGCCTTTGACCGGCAAGCGGGCCACAACGCCGTCGCCCTCGTGGAGGAACGGGTCCGGCAGGGACTGCCGCCGCAGAGCGTGGTCGCCGTGACCGGCCTGATCTGGACCCCAGCCCTGCGCGCCGCCGAAGCCCGCGGGGTCCTGCAGCGCCAGCCCATGTTCACCGGCATAGAACCCGGGGGAGTGAGTTTGGCCGACGGCGGCTTCCTGCCCGCCGACGTCATCCTCTGGGCCACCGGCTTCCGGGCCGAACTGGAACATCTCGCGCCGCTGCGCCTGCGGGGTCCCGGCGGCGGCATCGCCATGGACGGCACGCAGGTCGCCGCGGAGCCACGCGTCCACCTTGTTGGCTACGGCCCGTCGTCCTCCACCATCGGGGCCAACCGTGCCGGGCGTGCGGCTGTGACGGCGATGGTCCGGCTGCTGGCCGGTTCCGATAACGTAGAGCGTGGCAATTGACCCGTGCCTGATCTGAGACGGCCCGACAAGGAACGGCGGTAAAGCCCCGCGTGGCGGACCACATTCTTGACTCCCTTTTCCCTCGGCTCCGGAGGTTTCCCGACGTCGAAGCGGCCAACCTGCAGGCCTGGGACGCCACCGACCGCCTGCTGCTGGACACCGCCTCGGACCTGAGGTCCGAGGCCCTGCTGCCGTCGGACGGACCCGTCGCCGTCGTGGGCGACCGGTATGGCGCGCTGACCCTCGGCCTGCTGGCACTGCGCCGTCAGCAGGGTACCGGGCCGGACACGGGCCCACAGAACGGCGCCGTGCGCGTGCACGAGGACCTGGTTACCGGCGAACGCGCCCTGCTCCGGAACGCGGCGGCCACGGGGCTCACTGAGGAATTCGTCCAGCTGTCATTGGAAGAGACCGTGGCGGGTGCCGGCGTCGTCCTCCTCCAGCTGCCCCGCTCGCTCGCCGAGCTGGAAGAGATCGCCGACGCCGTAGCCCGCCACGCGGCGCCCGGCGTGGTGCTGCTTGCGGGCGGCAGGGTCAAACACATGAGCCTGGGCATGAATGCTGTCCTGGACCGCTACTTCGGGTCGGTGCAGCCGCAGCTGGCCCGGCAAAAATCGCGGCTCCTGCTGGCCCGTGAAGCGCGGCCGGCCACCGGCCCTGCGCCGTTCCCCGTCACAGAGCGGAACGCCGGCCTCGACCTCTCAATCTGCGCCCGGGGGGCCGTCTTCGCCGGCACTGGGCTGGACATCGGCACCCGCTTCCTTCTGGACTTCCTCGACGACATACCGAGTGCTCGCCACGTCGTCGACCTCGGCTGCGGCACCGGCATCCTCGCGGCCATGTACGCGCGCCGCCACCCGGACGCCCGGGTTACCGCCACCGACCGGTCCGCGGCGGCCGTGGAGTCGGCACGGGCCACGGCTTTGGCCAACGGGCTCGAGGGGCAGATCGAGGTCCTGCAGGACGACGCCATGAGCACCATGCCGGACGCCAGTGCCGGGCTTGTACTGCTCAACCCGCCGTTCCACCTCGGGGCAGCCGTGCATGCCGGCGCCGGGATCAAGCTCATCGAAGCCGCCGCCAGGGTGCTGGCCCCGGACGGGGAGCTGTGGACGGTGTTCAACAGCCACCTGCACTACCGGCCGCTCCTGGAG
>NZ_JBFTNO010000064.1:0-19587 GCF_056397525.1 Arthrobacter sp. 05L45_2
GGCCGGCCCAGCGCGTTGGAGACGAGGCGCTGCACCACGGGGTCGTTCGGCGTCTGGTCGTGCTCGATCACATCCGCCGGGCACTTGTCCTGGATGGTGATGTTGGTGACCTTCTGCGCGGATCCGGCCAGGAACTGGCTCTGGTACGGGGTCACCACCTCATCGTGCGTGGTGGAGATGACGGTGTACACCGGTCCGGCCACGGTGTCTCCGATGGAGTTCAGCTTGGTCAGGAACGCGGAGCCGGCCTGCTGGTCGGCGCAGGCCTGGCAATTGGAGCCGCCAACCGACGTTGCCGGCGGCACGGAGCCCGGGGCCGGTGTAATCAGTCCCTGGGTCCCGTGGTTCGACGGGGCGATGCCCACCAGCTGGTTGACCTTTTTCGCCCCGTTCAGGAACCCCAGGTAGTACCGGGGCATCATCCCGCCCTGGCTGTGCCCCACCAGGTCCACCTGCTTTGCTCCGGTCGAGGCCAGCACGGCGTCCACGAACGGGGCAAGCTGGGCCGCGGAGTCTGCGACCGGTCCGGTGGCATCGATCCCGTTGGTCGCTCCGTAATTGAGGGCATAGACGCAGTAGCCCTGGTTCTTGAGGGCAGGCGCCATGGTGGCCCAGTTCTTCGCCATGTTCTCAAAGGTGCCCGGGACGAGAATCACGGGACGGGGGTGCGCCGCGCTGGGCTTGCAGGACCAGTCGTTTGCCCCGGGCGGGGAGACGTCAACAGTGTCTGCGGTGGCCGCGGGGGCCGACGCCAGGGATCCGCAGAGCAGGGCGATGGCTGCGAGCGCGGCGGACTTGGCGACTGCGCGGGCCGGTCGGGACGCAATATTGGGCTTGGTCACGGGACTACCTCTTAGGTTGGGCCCCTCAACGGTGAGGGGCTTGATGGATGCAGGCGAGTTGCCGGCCCTTCCCCACTGTGACCTGACTCACGCCCACCCTTTCCACGGTAGGGACCATGGCGCGACGTTCAGAGGGTTCTGCACGTTTGTGCACGCCTATTTGGCCGAACGGGGTTACTTTCCGGTAACCGGGCGGCCAGGGTGCACGTTTTCGCGTTTCGCACCTCCGGTTTCCGCTGGCTTAGCCGACGGCTRCGGCGCCGGACGGCGGGGCGAAGTCCCGGGCGGCCCGCGATCCCGCCCAAGCGCTCGTGGCGATAGTCACCAGCGCGCCCAGGAGCAGGGCCGCGTTCTCTCCGGGCTGCAGGACATGGAGCTGTGTGCCGATGCTGGCTGCCGCCACCGGCACACCCAGCTGGGCGGCGGAGAGTACGCCGAGCGGCAGCGGCATTCCGAACACCCTGAGGCCGGCATGGAGCAGAAGGGTGCCGATCCCCAGCGACAATCCCAGGAGGACCATGTCCGGATGCCCGGCGAGGTCACGCAGGTTAAGGGAAGCGCCCAGCCAGACGAAAAAGATGGGGCCAAGAAAGCCGTCGCTCACGGCAAAAAGCTGGCGGGCCAGGCGCCGGGGTTCGCCGACGGCGGAGACCACCAGTCCGAACGAGAACCCCGCCAGCATCACCGATACGTGGCCGAAGCTCGCCACTCCGGCCAGGGCAAACAGCAGTGCCAGCTGGATCCGCAGCTCCAGGGCAAACTTGCGGTCCTCGGACAACCGGTGCATCCGCTGCCGGGTCCCGTTTCGCTCCAGGGCTCGCAGCACGAAGAAGAGGGCGACGGCGGCGGCTCCCACCGCGAGCGCCCCCAGGGCGGCGCGTCCTGCATTCGGCGGGTCCACCGCCAGCGGCAGGGCGAGAATGCAGGCGATGTCGGCAATGGCCACCTGGGCTGTCGTGGCGACGACGTCCGGTCCGCGCAGGCGCAGTGAGTCGACGATCGGGAGCACCAGGGCCGCGGACGAGGACGCCAGGAGCACGGCGTACAACGGGGCATGGCCGGTGCCGAACGCCAGGCCCACCCCCGTGCCGACGATCACTGCCGCCGCGGCCGCCAGCGCGGTCCGGGCCGACCCCTTCCCCAGGGCCGCTCGGATTTCCGGGTCCCGGACCGGGACGTGGGTTCCGGCGACGAACATCATCAGTGCGAAGCCGATGCTGGCCAAGAGGCTGAGGGTGGGGTCTTCGGGATCGACGAGGGAGAAGCCGGTCCGGCCTATCACCACGCCGGCGAGCAGCTCGCCGAGGACAACGGGCAGCCGCCAGCGGGCCGGCAATGCGAGGAGCGGCCCGGCCAGCGCGACCACCGCGATCAGCGACAGGGACAGGAACGTCATCCGGTGCCTGCCCGGCTGGCACGCGTCCTGCATTCTCTCGCCATGGAATGAGAGTAGCCCCGCGGACGTTCGGGTGCCCGCGTCTGGGCGCCCCGGCGTCGGAGTTAGGGTGCGGCCGGGGGAAGGATGATCTGCATAACCGTTCCGTCGGCCCCCGTCCGGGCAACCTCAACGGTGCCGCCGGCAGCCATGGCAATTTCACGGACCAGGGACAGGCCGATGCCGAAGCTCCGCTGGCGTGCGGCGCCGTCGGACCCGGGCGTCCGGACAAAACGGTCGAAGATGCGCTCCTGATCGACGCCGGTGATCCCCGTCCCGGTGTCCGCCACGGTGATAACAGCCTGGTGCGGCGTGGCCTCGGTTGAAATGGAGACCCGGCCGCCCGGGGGAGTGTGGGCAAGGGCGTTGTCCGCGAGTGCCAGCACCGCACGGCGCAGCGCGTTCCGTTCGATCCGGGCGTGCGGACGGTCGACGGCGGAGAAATCCACGCTGACGTTGCCGGCGGCCGCCAGCTGCTCGAGGCTCTCGGCGACGGAGGCCGCGACGTCGGCCAGATCCACCGGTTCGGCGGCCGGGTCCGGGGTGTCGGCCGTGGCCGCCAGCAGGAGTTCGTTGACGATCCCGGTGAGTGTTGCCGCGTCCTCTCGGATCCGGGCCAGCTGCCTGGCCGCCGCTGACTCCGGCTCTGCGCCGCGCTGCGCCAGCTGGATGCGGGTATCCAGGATGGCGAGCGGGGTGCGGAGTTCGTGGCTGGCGTCCTGGACGAACCTGCGCTGCAGGGCCAGGGCTTCGCCCAGCGGCCGGATGGCGCTGCGGGCGCTGAGCCACCCCACCAGCCCGGCGAGCGCGATGCCGGCGACTCCGGCAACGATCATGGCCTCGAGCAGGTCCTTCGAGTCCAGGTAGGCGTAGGTTGTGCCGCCAGGGCCCGGGGGCACCAGCTCCGGCCGGGCAAGTTTGTTCATCAGATACAGGGCGGCTACGGCGAGCAGGCCCAGGACCATCACGGCGCAGGCAGCACTGATGCGCACAGCCACCTTCAGGGATGCCCTGCGCAGGGTGGACTGGTCCGGGGTTCCACCGCGCGATGGTCCTGGTGTCATCTCTTCCTTAGTCATCGGCGTCGCCGATCTGGTAGCCGACGCCGTGGACGGTCCGGATGACGGACCGGGTGATCTTGCGGCGGAGGTGGTGGACGTAGGTGTCGATCACTCCGGGCTGGTCCGTGGGGTCGAACAGGGCGGCCAAGAGCTCGTCGCGGGTAAACACCCGGCCGGGTTCGGCGGCCAGGGCTGCCAGGAGTTCGGATTCCTTCGCCGTCAGCGACACCAGCCCGCCGTACACCGAGCGGACAGTGCGCGAGGACGGGTCCAGCTCCCAGCCGCCGATGGTGACCGGCCCGCCGGCCGGGGCGTAGCTGCGGGTCAGTGCGCGCAGCCGTGCGGCCAGCTCGCCGGCGTCGAAGGGTTTGGTGACGTAGTCGTTGGCGCCGGCATCCAGCCCGCGGACCTTCTCGTCCGGCTCCGCCAGCGCAGTCAGGATCAGGATGGGCGTGGCGATTCCCTTGGACCGCAGGGCCGCGATCACGGCTATCCCGTCCATCCCGGGCAGGCCGCGGTCGATCACCAGCACGTCCCACGGCTCGGTGAGGCCCAGGTGCAGGCCGTCCTGGCCGTTGGCGGCCAGGCGCACGCGGTAGTCCGGTTCCAGCAGTTCGGCGATCAGCGGTCCCAGGACGGGGTCGTCCTCGACGAGCAGGAGGGCGGGCCGGTCAGTGACTGTCATGCGGCTATTCTTTCGCGGCCAGCTCCCGGTTGGGTTCGACGTCGCCCGTGTCGCCGCCGTCCGCGGCCGGCGTGCCACCGGCATCCGCGGCGTCGCGCCGGTTCTGGCGGCGGCGCTTGAGCAGTTGGATGATCCAGGGAACGACCGAGACGAGGACCATAACGACGGCGATGACGTCGATGTTCTTGGCGATGATCTCGTAGTGGCCCAGCCAGGTACCGAGCAGGGTCACGGACACCGCCCACGCGAACGCCCCGACGATGTTCCAGAGCGTGAAGGCCTTGTACCCGTAGCGGCCGATGCCGGCCGTCAGCGGGGCGAACGTCCGGACCATGGGCACAAACCGGGCAAGTACGACGGCGGCACCACCGTGCCGGCGGAAGAACTCCTCGGTGGTTGCCAGGTGGGCGGTCTTGAGGATCCGTGCGTCATCTTTGAACCACCGTCGGCCGAAGGTGCGCCCCAGCATGTAGCCGACCTGGTCGCCCGCCACGGCGGCAGCGGTGACGACGCCGATCAGCACGGGCAATGTCAGGTGGAGCTGCTGGTGCAGCAGTCCGGCGGTGAAGAGCAGGGAATCGCCGGGCAGGAACGGGAACAGGACGCCGGACTCCACAAACACCATGGCGGCGATGACGCCGAGGGCGGCGGGTCCGAGCCCGGCGAGCAGGCTGGCCGGGTCCAGCAGGGACGGCGTGCCGGCCGCGGCCGCCAGGGCCGGGGCCAGCCCGGTGGTCAAAATGCTGTGCATGGTCACGTCCTTAGGGTCGGTGTGCGCGGACGACGGCGGCGGGCAGCCTGTCGACAAGCCGCGGCGCGAAGCGGTTCCAGAGTCCGGAGAGCAGAACGACTGCAGCYCCTGCGGCCAGGAACGAGCCTGTGACGTCAGTGGGGTAGTGGACCCCGATGTATAGGCGTGACCAGGCAACCACGAGGGCCATGGCGGCGCCGGCGTAGGCGGCCACCTTGGACCAGCGGGTGCCGCGGGCCAGGAAGTAGAGCGCGAAGGCGAGGGCGACGGCGAAGGAGACGTGGCCGGAGGGGAAGCTGTCCGTTCCTGACTCGGGGGCCAGYGGATCGAACAGCTGGGCCTGATCGGGCCGGTGGCGGGCGATCAGGAGTTTGAAGACCTCGCTCGCCGCCCAGCCGGAGCAGGCAACCAGGCCGAACGCCACAGCCGTGACGAGGTCGCGGCGGAACAGCAGGACGCAGAGCGCGATGGCGCCGATCAGCACCAGCCCGGGCAGCGGGCCGAACAGCACACTGATGCCCATGGCGAGCGCGGTCAGCGCCGCGGCGTGGTGCTGGCTGAGGCCCTGGTCCACACTTAGCTCGGCCTGGGTGTCGCCCGGCACCAGCTGAACGGTCAGGCCCAGGGCGATCACGGCGGCGCAAAGGAGCAGGCCCACCAGGAGCCAGTGGCGGACCTGCGGGAGTGCCCGGAAGCGCAGCCCGGCGGCGGGCGGGCCCACCGGGAAGCTGGGTGGTGCTAGGCGGTCCTCAGGGGCAGGTCCAGTCATCGAATCCTCCGGCTCGGTGGTGGGCGCGCAGTCACGCGCTCAGCCCGGGAGTCCCGGCGTAGCCCAGGTACGGCAGGCCGAAGGTGTCTTGGATGCTGGCCAGCAGGCTGTAGTGGTTGTAGGGCGTGGTGGACCAGGTGCCGCCCTTGGTGAAGGGCGAGAGCACCAGTGCGCCCACCCGGCCGCCGCCGGGGCCCGTGATGCCCGGCAGCGCGGAATTCGGTCCCGGGCCCTCGCCGCAGCACGCACTGGCGTCACTCTGCGGTCCGTCCGATTCGTCGAAGGTGATCACCAGGACCCCGTCCTGTTTGAACGCGGGGGAGGAGGTGATGGCGGGCACCCACTGCTTGAGCCACGCGTCGGCGCTGGCCAGGCCGCCCGGCTGTCCATCGACGCAGGGGGAGTCGTGGCCGTCGTGGCAGAGGTTGGGGGTGATCATGGACAGGTTTGGGGTGGAGGCGGCGGAGGCGAGGTCCGTTTTCAGGGATGTGAGGTCGACGTCGTTGGCAGCGCAATCGGGCGAGCCCGTGATCCCGGCGAAGTAGACGAAGGGGTTGTGGCGGGCCGCGTACTGGTCCCCGACTTTGGCTTTCTGGGTGTCGTCAACGGCGCCCAGGGCGGGGTGCCGGCACGGGGTTCCCATGTCCTCCATGTATCCCTTCCACGTCTTGCCGGCGGCCTTCAGCTGGCCGGCGACCGTGGGCACGCTGGCCGGGAAGACGCACCCGTCACCCACGGCCTGGCCGGGGCTGGCCGTGCCGGTGCCGGTGAACGGCGTGTAGCTCTGGCAGTCGGCYTGCATCTGGGGGTTTGGGCCCTGCCCGGAAATCTGGGCCACGTAGTTGGGCTGCGAGTTGTGGGCCGTGCCGAAGTACTGGTTCAACAGCACACCCTGGCTCCGGAGCGTCTGCGAAAGGTAGGGCGCGGCCGACGCCGGTCCCCATGTTTCGTCATACCCCTTGTTTTCCAGGTTGATCACAAAGACGTGCTTGGCGYCGGGCAGGTAACTGCCTGCGGCGGCCGTTGCGGGAGCCGCGGCGTTTGCCGGTGTGCCTGCCGTCGCGGACGGGGGCCCGTAGCTGAGTGCCGCGGCGCCGAGCAGCACCAGCGCGGCCGCAGCGGCCCTCCGGAGGTAGCGGYGGCTGCGGCCGCGGGGCTGCGCGGTGGCGGGCGGTGCGGTGGTGGTGTTCACGGGAGCTTCCATCCGTCGGCGAGGGCTTTCTGTTTCAGGCCGGACCATTCCTCGGCCGCCGGCGGTCCTACGGGAGTGCAGGCCGGCCCGGCGGCGAAGGGCGGCACGAGGTACTTGGGGGCGGCCAGGTTGGGCGGTGTCCCGAAGTCCAGGACTTCGGCGATGTTGCGGGCCGCGGTGTCGCGCGGGGTCAGCGGGGGCAGGTTCCAGCGCCATTCGATCGCCTTGAGGACCGAGGTGTGGTCGTAGACGTCGTGCGCCACGTACCGGCGCCGGGCACGCGGGGAGATCACCACGGAGGGGACCCGGAAGCCGCGCAGCGCGGTGGCGGCGCTGGTGTCGGGGGCGGCGGCCGGTGCGACGTGGTCGAAGAAGCCACCCCACTCGTCGTGGTTGACCACCAGCAGAGTGTTGGCCCAGCTCGGTCCGCTGGTGACAGCGTTGTAGACCTCGGCGAGGAACGTCTCGCCGGAGCGGATGTCCGCGTGGGGGTGGTCATCACCCGAGGTGCCGGAGCCCTCGTCGGTGAACCGCGGGTCGACGAACGACACCGCCGGCAGCGTCCCCGCCGAGCAGTCCGTGAGGAACTCCGAGTARTGGTGYGAGATGCCCTGGTACTTGGYSCCCCASAGCGCGGTGAAGGGGATGTCGCCGTAGTAGTACTTGCCGGMKACSCCKGCGGCGGCSAGCCGGTCCCAGATGGTSGGCAGGGTGGACGTGACGGTCGAGTTATGGATCCGGTCCGTGGCCGCGGAGTGCTGGTAGAAGCGGTTGGGATAGGTCTCGGCCATGGTCGCCGCGAAGTACCGGTCGCAGACGGTCCAGTCCGGGCCGGCCTGCCGCCAGAAGTCGAGGTCGGCGGCGTCGTAGTAGCCGACGGCGAACTCGTCGTTCTCGCCGGCCAGGAGCCAGCCGTTGTTCTTGCCGCCGTTGTACTGGATCCGGCCGCCCTCGTAGGAGTGGTCCGGGTCAGGATGGCCGCAGCCCTGGAAGTCCGTCAGGTGATGGGTCGCATGCGGGATCCCGTAGCGGTCCGTGAAGCTGAGCCCGGACTGTTTGCCGTCCGCGCCGGGCATCCAGCCCAGGAAGTGGTCAAAGGAGCGGTTCTCCATCATCACCACGATGATGTGCTCGATTCCGGAGCCTGCCGGCGTCGGCAGGGCCGCTGCCGTCTGGGCCGCACGGGCCGCGCCCCCGGTGGCGAGGGCGGTGGCCGCGACGGTCCGGGCGGCGGTCATAAAGTGACGTCGAGTTAAGTTCACGCCCAAAAGTAGATCACGAAAAGATCACGGGTCCGGGCCGTTTGTTGGCCCGTTCATGAACAGTTAACCGGGTGTTTAGCAGCCCGAGTGGCTCAGGCCGCGCCGCTCACCCCGGTGGCGCCCTTGGCGTCCTGCCCGTACTCCGCCGTGATGAGGATGGGCAGGTGGTCGGAGGCRCCGCGGGGCAGCGTTTCGACGTTGTCAATCATCAGGCCCTGGGACGTGGCGAAATCAAAGTGGCCCTTGAACACCTTGTACCGGGTGTAGGTCCTCCGGTCGCTGAGCGAGAGTTCGTAGCCCGCGTCCTTCATCTGCTCCGTCAGGTACTTGGTGAAGAACGGATAGTTGAAGTCGCCCACCATCAGCGTCATCGGCCCGCCGCCCATGCTCAGCAGTTCCCCGTGCGCGGCGTGGATCTGGTTCCGGCGCAGGGAGTTCGAGGCCGTAAGCGGCGCGGCGTGGAAGGAGGCGATCACCAGGTCATGGTCTGTTTGGTTGTCCACCACCCGGGTGCCGATCAGCCGTTCGTGTGCTGGTGCCAGGACCCGGTCGTGCAGGGATTTCTTCAGCGCGAAGGTCTTGGTCTCGTAGGCGGTGAAACGGTCCTGGCGGTAGTAGATGGCCAGGCCCAGCCGGTTGCCTCGCGTGGCGTCCGCCAGCTGAAGGTCGCCGATGCTGTCCGGCAGGTCTTCGGTGTCGCACTCCTGGAGGCAGAGCGCATCGATTGCATAGCCRCTGGCCAGGGCTTCCAGTTCGCCGCTGGCCTTGTGTTTCCGGAGGTTGTAGCTGATTACTCGGATCAGGGGGAGCACCTCTTCGCACGATAGTCGGGGTAAGCCTGATCCCGAGTCTACCCAGTCCGGCCGGGGGAGGAGGCGATAGGGTGGTGGGGATTCTCTGATTGTTGCTGCGAAAGGGTCGACGTTGACTGCTGAATTACCGGTGCTGGCCGAGGGCGATTTCTACTACGAGGTGCTCGGCGGCGGGCGTTTCCGCTCCACCGTCCACGCCCAGGGCGCCTGGAACGAGCACGAACAGCACATGGCACCGGCGTCGGGCATTATGGCCGACTGCCTGGCCCGGCACGAGCCGCGCGATGACATGCGCATGGCCCGCATCAGCTATGAGATCCTCGGCCTCATCCCCGGCGGCGAATTCGAGGTCACCACCACCACGCTGCGCCCCGGCCGCACCATCGAACTGCTGCAGGCCGAGTTGGTTGCCGGCGGCCGCGTGGCCATCCGGGCGACGGCCTGGCGGATGGTGACCTCCGATACCTCGGCTGTCGCCGCGTTTGAAGATCCGCGGATCCCGGCACCGGAGAATTGCGAGCCGTACGACGCCGCCACGGTCTGGCCCGGCGGGTACATCGCCTCCCTGAGCATGCGGATCGCCGAGGGGCACCGTGCCGGTTCCGGAACCGTCTGGCTGCACACCGACTACCCGCTGACCGACCGGGCGGACAGCAGCGACCTCGCCCGGCTGATCGGACTGGTGGATACGGCCAACGGCATTGCCGCCCGGGTTCCGCCGGGAAAGGGCAGCTACGCGTTCCCCAACCTGGACCTCCAGATCCACATGTACCGGCGGCCCGAGGGCGAGTGGCTTGGCCTGGACAACGAGGTCTCCTTCGGTACGGACGGCATCGGCCTGACCTCCACCGTGCTGCACGACCTCACGGGACCGTTCGGGCGAGCCGAACAGATCCTGACGCTGCGGAAGAGCTGACCGGCGGCCGCGGCGCCGGCTAGTGGAAAACGAGCCAGCCGACGACGGTGGCCAGGCCGGTCAGGAACGCGCCCCAGAGGATGTCCGCGACCACGATCGCCAGCGGCCAGTTTTTCAGGGTGGCGGCGTTGGTGAGGTCATAGGTTGCATAGGCGAAGCCGCCCAGCGCGGCGCCGTAACCCAGCGCCGTCAGCCAGCTGCCGCCGTCGAGCGCGGGCCGGAGGGCAAAGAAGAGGATCCCGGCGATGTACAGCACGTAGAACACCACGGCGTACCCTAGATGGGGCTTGTCCGACATCAGGTGGCCCAAGTGCCGGCGGTAGAACTTGTTCATCGACTTGAGCCAGACGGCGTCGATGACGGCGAACGCGGCGGCTACCACCAGGAATTGCAGAATGACCATAAGGGAGCATAACAACATGCAGCAGGCCGCGGCGGGACCCCGGAACCTGACGGTGTTCCGGCAGGATCACTCCCTCGGCCCGGCGGCGGACCTCGACTTCGCCCTGACCCTTCTGCAGCGGGTCAAGACCGGGTCCCTGGTCCCCCTGCTGCGGCTCTACCGGCCCGCCCCCACGGTGGCGTTCGGCCAGCGTGACACCCACTTGCCTGGCTTTGACGCCGCCACCCTGGCCTGCCGGGAACTTGGTTTCGAACCGCTGGTCCGGAAGGCCGGGGGCAGGGCCGCCGCGTACCACGAGGGCACCCTGGTGATCGACCACCTGGAGCCCCATGCTGACGCGATTGCCGGGGCCAAAGGCCGGTTCTCCCTCTTCGGCGAGCTGCTGGCGCAGGCCCTGCGCGACGCCGGGGTGGCGGCCGCTGTCGGCGAGATTCCGGGGGAGTACTGCCCGGGCGAATTCAGTGTCCACGGCCGGGATCCCCTGGTCCCGGAGCACCCCATCAAGCTGGTCGGCACCGCCCAGCGAGTGGTGGCCGGCGGCTGGCTGTTCAGCTCCGTGATCATCGTGGAGAACTCCGCGCCCATCAGGGCAGTCCTCGAGGCGAGTTACGCCGCGCTGGGCCTTGACTGGGACCCGGCCACCGCCGGCGCCGCCGATGACCTGGTCCCGGGCCTGGACGTGCCCGCCGTGGAGGCAGCCGTACTGGCCGCCTACGCCCGGTACGCCACGCTCGACGACGGCGACTTCGGCGCCCTGCTGCCCTAACGGCCGAGACGGCTCACGCTGGGCGGGCGGCCAGGAGCTGTTCGCGCAGGATATCGGCGTGCCCGCAGTGCTGGGCCAGTTCCCGCAACAGGTGCAGGTAAACCCACCGCAGCGGCAGCGGGCCGCGCCTGTTTCCGGTCACCAGGTGGTCCAGGCCCAGGGGTGCGGCGCGCTCACGCGACTGGGCGCAGGCTTCCCGGTACGCGGCCTGGACGCCGGCGATCGAGTCATCGGCAGCCAGGATGAAGGACTCGTCCGGGGTGGCCGGAATACCGATGTCCTGCCGGCTGCGGCGGGTGATGGCCTCGTCGAACCAGACCTTCTCCACGAACGTGGCGTGCTTGACCAGCCCCAGCAGCGTGGTGCGGGAGGGGACCAGGGACGCGCGGGCCTCCTGTTCGGTCATTCCGTCCAGGCAATCGTGCAGCGCGGCCCGGTGTTCGTCGAGGAACGCGTCGAACTGCGTCCGCAGATCCGCCGCGAAAATACCGGGCTCCGTGCTGGGGTGATGGCTCATAGGCCACATCCTAATAGCACCCGGCCCGGCACCGGCCCCTGCGGCCCCTGCGGCCCCTCCGGCCCGGCCGGTGCTATCCGCCCGGAGGACCTACCGGCGGGTAGCGCCGGAACGCGGGCTGCGTCACAAATCCGGCGGTTTGACTTTCCGGCGTGATCCATCCCACACTGAATCCGCCGGACAATCCTTCCGAGGAGGTCCCGGCGATCATGTTTGGCGGTTACCGGCCCGAGCCAGGGCACGGCAACCATGACGACGCGTTCTTGCCCGGAGCCACCCTCCGCAGCGCCGCGTCACCCCCTATAAGTAAACAAGCCTATGATCTGCGGCGGGAGAGTCCTGCCGGTACATGCAGCAGGCGCCGTAGGAGCAAATCCTCCCCAGGAATCTCTCAGGCCCACGTACCGCCGCGGCGAGGCAACTCTGGAAAGCAGCCGGATCATTTCCCGGCTCACCGACGGTGCAAGCGGTTCCTGCGGGGGCAGGTACGCGGAAACTCTCAGGTCCAAGACAGAGCGGGGAGGAACCCGAATCATCGTGGCACCAGCCACTTGAACGATGGAGTTCCTTATGACGATTCAGCGACCACCTTCCACCATGGTTGAAGCTCCCCACCTCGAGCGGCAGCTCAGCAACCGGCACATCCAGCTCATCGCGATCGGCGGCGCCATCGGCACGGGCCTGTTTATGGGCTCGGGCAAGACCATCTCCGCGGCCGGCCCCTCGGTCATTTTCGTCTACATGATCATCGGCTTCATGCTGTTCTTCGTCATGCGGGCCATGGGCGAACTGTTGCTCTCCAACCTGCACTACAAGTCCTTCAGCGATTTCGCCGCCGATCTGCTGGGCCCGTGGGCGGGCTTCTTCACCGGCTGGACGTACTGGTTCTGCTGGGTGATCACCGGCATTGCCGACGTTATTGCCATTGCCGGGTACTCCCAGGAGCTCTGGCCCGGCCTGCCCCTCTGGATTCCGGGCCTGGTCACCATCGCGATCCTGCTGCTGCTGAACCTGACCACCGTCAAGGCCTTCGGCGAGACCGAATTCTGGTTCGCGCTGATCAAGATCGTCGCGATAGCGGCGTTGATTGTGGTGGGCCTGTTTATGATCTTCAGCGGGTTCAGCTCCGACGCCGGACCGGCGACTTTCAGCAACCTCTGGAGCCACGGCGGGTTCTTCCCGAACGAGTTCATGGGCTTTGTGGCCGGCTTCCAGATCGCCGTCTTCGCCTTCGTCGGCATCGAACTGGTCGGCACCACCGCAGCCGAGGCCAAGGACCCCGAGAAAAACCTGCCGCGGGCCATCAACTCCATTCCGATCCGTGTCCTGCTGTTCTACGTCGGCGCACTTATCATCCTGATGTCGGTCACGCCGTGGACCCAGTTCGCCGCCGGACACAGCCCGTTCATCGCCATGTTCTCCCTGGCCGGTCTCGGCGCCGCCGCCACCGTGGTCAACCTGGTGGTCCTGACCTCGGCCATGTCCTCGGCCAACTCCGGGATTTACTCCACCTCCCGCATGGTCTACGGCCTCGCCCAGGAAGGTGACGCCCCCGCCCCCTTCGCAGCGCTGTCCCGCCGCAAGGTTCCGCAGAACGCCTTGTTCCTCTCGTGCGTGCTGCTGCTCTCCGGCGTCGTGCTGATGTACGCGGGGGAGAACATCGGCAAGGCCTTCGAAATGGTTACAACCGTGTCCGCCGTCTGCTTCGTCTTCGTGTGGTCCATCATCCTGGCCAGCTACCTGGCCTTCCGCAGGCGCCGCCCGCAGCTGCACGATGCCTCGAAGTTCAAGATGCCCGGCGGCGTGCCCATGGTCTGGGTCGTCTTCGCCTTCTTCGCCTTCGTGCTCTGGACGCTGACCACGCAGCCGGACACGTTGTCGGCCCTGCTGGTGACGCCGGTCTGGTTCATCATCCTCGGCGCCGCATGGCTGGTCCTGCGCCGCCGTCCGGTGCACCTGGCCCGTTACGAGGCCTTCAAGGCCGAACTCCAGTCCGAGCAGGATGAAGCTGCCGGATCCCGGAAGGTGGAGAGCCAGTGAGCACCGCAGCAACCCCACAGCCCGGCGGCCCCGCAACTGAACAGCGGGAAGAGCCCGGCGCCGAGTTCGTCCTCACCCTCGACTGCGCCGAATCAC
Organism: Arthrobacter sp. 05L45_2; assembly: GCF_056397525.1. Taxonomy (NCBI): domain Bacteria; kingdom Bacillati; phylum Actinomycetota; class Actinomycetes; order Micrococcales; family Micrococcaceae; genus Arthrobacter; species Arthrobacter sp. 05L45_2. Next base: position 13,548 of record NZ_JBFTNO010000064.1, read on the forward strand.
CCGGCATCATCAACGCCGTGTCCAAATTCCTCCTGGACCACGGCTGCAACATTGTGGACATCAAGCAGTTCGGCGACCGGCTCGTGGAGCACTTCTTTATGCGCGTGCACTTCGTCTCAACCGGCACCGCGGCGGACGTCGAGGAGCTCCGGCAGGATTTCGCGCCGGTCGCCGCCGAGTGGGCGATGACCTGGCGGCTGGAACGCCACGGCCGGAAGCAGCGGATCCTCGTTATGGTCTCCAAATACGGGCACTGCCTGAACGATCTTCTCTTCCGCGCCAGGATCGGTGAACTCCCGGTCGAGATTGTCGCCGTCGTGTCCAACCACCCGGACCACGAGGGCCTGGTCACCTGGCACGGGATCCCCTTCCACCACGTGCCCGTCAGCCCCGCGACCAAACCGGAGGCAGAAGCAACGCTCCTGGACCTGGTGGAGGCGTACAACGTGGAACTGGTGGTCCTCGCCCGGTACATGCAAGTCCTCAGCGACAACCTCACGGCCAGGCTCGCCGGCAGGGCCATCAACATCCACCACTCCTTCCTGCCGAGCTTCAAAGGAGCCAAGCCCTACCACCAGGCTTACGCCCGCGGCGTCAAGACTGTCGGGGCCACGGCGCACTATGTGAACTCGGAACTGGATGAGGGGCCAATCATCGCCCAGCAGGTCATCGAGGTGGACCACACCTATACCCCGGAGGACCTCGTCGCCGTGGGCCGGGACGCCGAATGCAAGGCCCTGACGAACGCCGTCCGCTGGCACTCCGAGGGGCGCATCATCCTCTCAGGGAACCGCACCGTCATCCTGCGCTGACCCGCGCCCGCCTGCCCAAATTCTGGAGTTCCCTGTGAAGACCCACCTTCCTCTGTCAACCGCGTCCCATGCCCCGCCCGCCCAGCCGGACACAACACTGCCAGCGCGGCTGGAAATCATTCCCACCTCCGGCATCGTCACCAGAGTCCAGGCCGGACTCGCGCCGGGAACGGCACTGACCGTGACCTGCCTTCCCCATCACGGTGTCCAACCCACCCTGGAAACGGCCGTCCAGCTGCGCCGGCTCGGCCACAGCGTAGTCCCGCACCTGGCAGCGAGGAGCCTTGAAAGCCGTGCGCAACTGGCCGGCATCCTTACCGAGTGCCGAACCGCCGGGATCAACGAGGTTTTTGCCGTCGGCGGTGATGCCGCGCAGCCGGCCGGCCCGTACCAGAACAGTGCACGGCTCCTGGAGGACATCGCCGATTTGTCCGGCGGGGCCATGTCCGCCGGCGTTGCCGGGTACCCGGAAGGGCATCCCGGGCAAAGCCAGCTCTACATGCTGGATGCGCTGCTGGAAAAACAGCACCTCGCTACCAGCGTGGTGACGCAGATGTGCTTCTCGGCGGCCCGGATCAGCTGGTATGTCGAGTTGCTCCGCCGCGAAGGCGTTACCCTTCCGGTGTGGGCCGGCGTCGCCGGGTCCGTTCCCCGGACCAAGCTCATTTCGCTGGCGACCAAGATCGGGGTGGGACCGTCCCTGCGGTTCATCAGCCGCAAGGGCCCGCTGGCCCGGCGGCTCCTCGACGGCGGCAACTACTCGCCCAGCCGCCTCGTGGCCGAATTGTCGGCGGCGCAGCCGGCCCTGGCGGGCGTCCACCTCTATACATTCAACAATCTGGAACCGTACGCCGCCGCCGGCGCCGGCGTAACGGCGGCTTCTGGAACGGCGGCGCCGGTGGAGCGGCAGCCATGACCGCGCCGGCGGGCGACGCCGGGCAGCTCCCGCGTCCCGGGCGGCGGCTGCCGTGGGCAGCTCTGCCGCGCGGCCTGCCGGTACGGATTACGGCCGGCGGCCGTTACCTGGGGCCGGGAACAGTGGACGGGTCGACGCCGGACGGTGCGGTGATGTGGGTCCGCTTCAACGGCCTCGAGGGCCGCCGTATGTTCCACCGCGACGACACGGTGTTCGTCGAAGTGGGCAAGTCGAAGTGGGCTAGTCGAAGTCGACTGGGCGGCGGTGGCGGCCCGCGGCGCTGTCAGTGGCCGCGGGCTATCCACTCCTCCAGGTGCGGCGCCTCGGCGCGCACCGTCGTCGGATCGCCATGACCGGTGCGCACCACGGTGTCTGCGGGCAGCGTGAGCAGCCGGTCGCGGATGGAACCGATGATGGTGGGGAAATCGCTGTAGGACCGGCCGGTGGCGCCCGGACCGCCCTGGAAGAGCGTGTCACCGGTGAACACGGTTCCCTTCGCGGGCAGGTAGAAGCTCACCGAGCCGGGGGAGTGGCCCGGGGTGTGCAGCGCCTCGAGGCGGGCGCCGGCCACCTCGAACGTATCGCCGTCGTCGATGCCGTGCTCCGGTTCGGTCCCGGGGAAGACGCGGTCCCACAGCATCCAGTCCTGCTGGTTCAGGTAGACCGGGGCGTTGACCAGGCTGCGGAAGGCGCCGACCGCTGCGATGTGGTCGTCGTGGCCGTGGGTGAGCAGGATGGCCTTGACGTTCCGGCCGGCGACGGCGGCCGCGGTGGCGTCGGCGTCGTGGGCGGGGTCGATCACCACGCAGTCCTCGTCATTGCCGACGATCCAGACGTTGTTGTCCACGTCCCAGGTGCCGCCGTCGAGCGAGAACGTCCCGGACGTGACCAGGCGGTCGATCCGCAGTGCTCCGCCGCTCACAGTTCCACCACCGAACGCAGCACGGCACCGTCGTGCATCTTGTCGAAGGCGTCCTCGATCTGGTCGATGGTGATCCGCTCCGTGACGAAGGCGTCGAGGTCGAGCCTGCCCTGCCGGTACAGGTCGATCAGCATGGGGAAGTCGCGGGACGGGAGGCAATCGCCGTACCAGGAGGACTTCAGGGAGCCGCCGCGGCCGAACACGTCCAGCAGCGGCAGTTCCAGGGTCATCTCCGGGCTGGGAACGCCCACCAGGACCACGGTGCCGGCGAGGTCGCGGGCATAAAACGCCTGCTTGTAGGTCTCCGGGCGGCCGACGGCGTCGATCACGACGTCGGCGCCGAAGCCGCCGGTCAGTTCGCGGATCGCCTCGACGGGGTCCACCCCGGAGGAGTCCACGGTGTGGGTTGCGCCGAGTTCCTTGGCGCGATCGAGTTTCTTGGCGTCGATGTCCACTGCGATGACAGTGGTGGCGCCGGCCAGGGCCGCGCCGGCCACGGCCGCCACGCCCACTCCGCCGCAGCCGATCACGGCCACGGAATTGCCGCGGCCGACGTTGCCGGTGTTGATCGCGGCGCCGAGGCCGGCCATCACGCCGCAGCCGAGCAAGCCGATGGCGGCGGGGTCGGCGTCGGCGTCCACCTTGGTGCACTGTCCGGCGGCCACCAGGGTTTTCTCGGCGAAGGCGCCAATGCCGAGCGCCGCGGTGAGCTCCGTGCCGTCCGCCAGGGTCATCTTCTGGGTGGCGTTGTGCGTGTTGAAGCAGTACTGCGGCTCGCCGCGGCGGCACGCGCGGCACTCGCCGCAGACAGCGCGCCAGTTCAGGACAACCCGGTCACCGGGGGCAACTTCGGTGACGCCGGGCCCCACCGCGCTGACCACCCCAGTGGCCTCATGGCCGAGCAGGAACGGGAAGTCATCGTTGATGGCGCCCTGCTTGTAGTGCAGGTCCGTGTGGCAGACCCCGCATGTGAGGATATCCACCAGGGCCTCGCCGGGCCCGGGGTCCGGAACCAGGATGGTCTCCAGGGTGACGGGGGCGTTCTTGGAGCGGACAACCGCGCCTTTGACTTCGTGGACCATGGGTAGCTCCTTTCATCACCGCGTCCGCGACGGGATGCGGCACGGCGCGGAATCCCGGGGTTAGCTGGGAGTCCGCGCCGTGGTGGTGTGGTGGTGGGTGTCCTGGTGGGGCTTAGGCCGCGAGGCGGGTCTTGACCTCGGCCGCCGAGGGATTGGTGGCTGCCGTGCCGTCCGGGAAAAGGACGGTGGGGACGGTGCGGTTGCCGCCGTTGAGCTTCTCCACAAGTTCGGCGGTGCCTTCGACTTCCTCGATGTTGATCTCGGTGTAGCCGATGCCCTGGGCGTCCAGCTGCTTCTTCAACCGGTTGCAGTAACCGCACCAGGTGGTCGAAAACATGGTGATGGTGCCGGAATCGGGGGTGAAGTCCACGAAGTTCTCCTCAACGCTGGTGGGCGGCGCGCAGTTGGCAGCGCCTCTGCCGGCAAAGCCGGATGTCACTGTGATCAACCGTAACCCGGGAGGCCCTATTCCCGCACGGCGGGTCCCGATGGCATGCTGGTGCCATGTGTGGACGCTACGTGATGGCCCGGGCTGTCGGGGACCTTCTGGCCGAGTTCGACGCCGGACTCGAGGAGGAGGTGGTCATCCCGCCGTCGTGGAATGTGGCCCCGACGGCGGACGTGCCCATCCTGCTGGAGCGGCTGGTGGACGGCGAACCGGTGCGGCAACTGCACATTGCCCGCTGGGGCCTGGTTCCCTCGTGGGCCAAGGATCCGGGCATCGGCTCCAAGATGATCAACGCCCGCAGTGAGAGTGTGCTGGAGAAGCCGGCCTTCCGGAAAGCCACCCGCGCCCGGCGCTGCGCTGTGCCGGCGGACGGATATTACGAATGGAAGGGTGAGGGCCGCGGCAAACAGCCCTATTACGTGCACCCGGCGGACGGCTCCCCGGTGGTCTTCGCCGGCCTCTACGAATGGTGGAAAGACCCGTCCAAGGCCGAGGGGGATCCGGAACGCTGGCTGCTGTCCACGTCGATCCTGACCACTGACTCCCCGCCGGAGGGCTACGCCGACGGGATGCTCGCCGAACTGACAGCGCTGCACGACCGCGTTCCGCTGCCAATGGACCGGGCTACCATGGCGACCTGGCTGGACCCGCAGGCCGATGACGCCGCCGCCCTGGTGGGGCTGGTCCGGGCCGGTGCGCACGACGTCGCCGAGGGCTGGAGGATCGACGCCGTGGGCACCGCCGTCGGGAATGTCCGGAACGATTCCCCGGAGCTGATCGAACCGGTCGGCAGCCTGTTCTAGGGGACACCCCGCCGGTCGCGCGAACGGCTGCGGCGGGCGGCCCGAGGCCGCGCCTAGACCGTGACTTTGCCGCCGGCGTCGACCGTCCACGTGGGGTTGAAGGCGACCTCCCAGCGGAAGCCGTCAGGGTCCGCGAAGTAGCCCGTGTACCCGCCCCAGGGCTGCGTCTTCGGAGCAGCGACGACGGCGCCCCCGGCGGCTTCTGCCTGGCGCAGTGCGGCATCAACTTCCGCGGCGCTGCCCACGTTGTGGCTCAGGGTAATGCAGGGGATGCCGGCCGGGGCGTCCGTGGCCGCCTCTGCCTGCATTTGGCCGGCATCCCACAGGGAGAGAACCAGGCCGTGGTTGGCCTGCAGGAAGAGCACTTCGCCGGGAACCTCGCGGTGGACAGGCCACCCCAGTCCCTCGACATAAAAGCGGCGGGAGGCGTCAACGCTGCGGACACCCAATGAGATGAAGTCGACTCGTGGTTGCATGATTCGATACTGTCATGCACATGTCCACACATCACCGTGACGCCAAACACGCCCAGGCCGACAAGGAACAGCTCGCCGCCGTGCGGGTGGCCGTCGACGAAGTGGATGAGCAAATCGTCGCGCTGATCGGCCGGCGCGAACGGCTAATCCGGATCGCCGGAACCCTGAAAGCCGACAGCGCAGAGGTCAGGGCGCCGGGCCGTGTTGAACGTGTCCTGGAGCACGTCAAGGCAACGGCTGAGCAGAAGGACATCGACACCGACATTGTCGAACAGACTTACCGGGGCATGATCGATGCCTTTATCCGGCTGGAGCTGGAAGTTTACAAGGCCAGCAGCTAAGGCTGCGGCAGGACGCCCCTAGAGCGAACCTAGAGGGATTCTTCTACGGGCACGTTGGACTGGTAGTCCCTGCCCTCACAGTCGCTGTACGCCGTCATGAGGTGGCCCTTGGCCAGGCCCATGACCGTGCTGAGCGGAAAATTCCCGGTAATGGTGTTTCCGGAGTGCTCCACGCCCTTGATGTCGAAGTTCTCCTCCGTGCCGTCGTGGCTGAAGCAGAAAAAGGAGACGGCCTCGCCG